>SKGZ01000052.1 GCA_007117175.1 Bacteriovoracales bacterium
AAAACTTAAAAAACTAGCCCCAATTCAAGGTCGAGCTTCATCTTTGCCAGATGGTGAAGAGTTTTATCAGTATCGACTTAAACATTATACCACGACTGATTACTCCCCAGATGAAATTCATCAAACCGGACTCAAGGAAACTCAAAGAATTCACAAGGAAATGAAAAATATTTTAAAGCAGCTTAACTTTCAAGGAGATTTAAATCAATTTTTTCAATATATACAAAGTGAAAAATTTACTTACCCTTCAACTGAAGAAGGCCGCGCACAATATATGCAAAAAACAATTGAGATAATTGAAAAAATGAAGGAAAAGCTTCCAGAGATGTTTGGAAGGCTGCCTAAGGCTGATGTTATAGTCAAGCCGGTTGAATCATATCGCGAAAAATCAGCGGGAATGGCCTTCTATTATCAACCAAGTTTAGATGGTTCTCGGCCAGGAATTTACTATATTAATCTTTACGATATGAGCACCGTTAACAAGACTGAAATGGAAGCTCTGGCTTATCATGAAGCTATTCCAGGTCATCATATGCAATTAGCCATTGCACAAGAACTTGATGATGTTCCACTTTTTCGTCGCCTTGGTGGCTATACTGTTTTTTCAGAGGGGTGGGCACTCTATGCAGAGTTTTTGCCAAAGGAATACGGCTTCTACCAAGACCCCTACTCTGATTTTGGACGACTTTCCATGGAATTATGGAGAGCAGCTCGCCTGGTGGTTGATACTGGTCTACACGCTAAAGGATGGAGCCATGAAAAAGCAATTCAATGGTTAAACGATCATACTCCTAGTCCTGAATCTGAAAATACTAGAGCAGTTCAACGCTATATCATTATGCCCGGCCAGGCTACTGCTTATAAAATTGGCATGATGAGGATCCAAGAACTCAGGGCCAAAGCCGAAGAACAACTTGCAGACTCTTATGACAACCGAGCCTTTCACGATCAAGTTCTGGCCAACGGTGCACTGCCACTGGATATTCTGGAAAGAATTATTGATGAGTGGATCGAGAAATTGAAAAAATAAAAATAAGACATAAGAGCTGCAAAACAGGAAAGACCGCCATGGCCAACTGAACTCCAAAGTAATCAGTCAGTAGGCCAAATCCAAGGTGCATGATGACCAACATGACACTCACTCCAGTCATGGCAGTGGCAATCATATAATCGAGTCCCTCTCTAAAGAGCTGAGAAAGCCATTCCATGGCCACCGGAAAGAAATAAGAAAGACTCAACCCCACCAAAGATAAGACTAACGGGTGTAACCACAAGGAACTCAAGTAAATTACAGTCGATAATAAAATAGAAATCACCAATAATGTCTCAGACTTTCCCTTGATTGGAAAAAATGTAAAGCCAAGGCGACCTGCTAATAACCCCAAGAAAAAGACTGAGAGTGCATATCTCGATTGAGTGACCGAAATGAAATCAAAATCACTTAAAAAAGCAACCAGGCGACTGGAAACGATAATTTCAGAAGAAACATAAAATCCGAATAAAAAAGCCACTAGAAATCTAAGCCCCAAATGACAAGGAGGCTGCATCTTCTCAACCTTACCCACGCGGTTAATGGCATAAGTCTTTTTTTTCAATAGGAAAAAAATAAAAACCATCAAAGGTGCGATGGATAGCAATAAAAAGAAATAGTTCCAATTGGCGAAAAGGAGTAAATAAAAGTTTAAAAAAAGCGGTGCTAAAAATGAACCGATCCCGTAAATAGAGTGCAGCCCAGAAAAAAATCGTCTTCTTAAATGAACAGGGGTTGCCTGAGCAATCAATAAATTAATTCCAATATTAGAAATTCCCATCCCCAGACCTATGAAAACAGAGCACAGATCTAAGGACCAAAGTCCCCAAAGAGGCACCCTGGAAAAAACCAAAGCTCCGGTTAGTAAGAAAAATAAGGAGTATAAAGCAGAACTATATCCACTAATATAAGGCATCCACCAGCGAGCACTGACATTGGTGAGCAAGGCCGCAAAGGAGGCAATGGCAAAGAGCATAGAGGCACGAGAAGAAGAAATATCAAGGTCTTGTATGAGATTAGGAAAAACTGACCCTCTGGTATTATCCACCAATGCTAAGCAAAGCAAAGTTAAATAGGCCAAAACAATTGATGGCCAACGAATTGATTCAGGCATAGGGCTATGCTGCTAGATAACTATCATTTATACAACAAAATTATTCCCAGTGAACTATCTTTGCCTATGTTAATCTATTAAAGATGAGTGAAATAAAACAGACTGAAACCGTTATTATTGGTGCTGGGGTCGCCGGGCTGGCACTCAGTTGCTTAATGGCCAAAAATAAAAAGGATTTTATCACCCTAGAGGCCCACTCACTACCAGGTGGATGCGCTAGCTTTTTTCAAAGAGATTCATATATGTTTGATGTGGGAGCAACCACACTCACAGGTTTTTTCCAACAAGGCCCCTTACAAACCTTTTATCAACGCTGTGGTCTTGATCACTCACTCTTGCAACCAGTGACCAGTGGAATCACCGTCTCACCGGACGGAATCAGCCAATTACAGCAAACAGCAAATCTGCAGCAATGGATTAGCGATCAAGCCAATTTTTATACCCAGATTCATCAGCAGCATCTTGCTCAGCTGTGGATCAAAATAGATCAACTCAATACCCTGGCCTGGCAGGCCATTGATCAATTTCAATACTACCCACCTTACCATTTGTCGGATTATCTTAAACTCTTCACCGAAAAAATTTTTCTTAAATTGAAACTTGCTCCTCTTTTGCTGCAATCTTTTTCCCATTATTTTGCCAAAGAACTCAAACCTATTTTAGCAGCTGATGCTCGTTACGCTCATCTCATTGAAGAGTTAATGCTGATTGCCAGTCAAAATACCCCTGAAAAAACTCCAGCACTCTTAGGAGTGATGAGTCTGCGCTACCCCAAAGACCTTTGGTATCACCGCGGCGGAATGGGAGGATTTTCACGGCATATTTTTTCTCACACCCTTAAGATGAAGGGGCAAGTCAAACTTAATGAAAAGGTACTCAATATTCGTCAAAAGAATAATGGTTTTGAAGTGATCACTCATCGCCATCACTACCACTGTCAAAAAATTGTGAGCAGCATCCCCATTTGGAATACTCAAAAACTAGCCCCCACACTGTTTGCCACTGGCTACACCCAAAAAGTAAATAAACTTAAAGCAAAATGGGGTGCAGTTACCGGGTATTATCTTTTAAACTTTAAGGACAGTGGGCCAGAACGACTTTATCATCAACTGCATCTTAAAAAGCCCCTTCGCTATTGTGGTTCACGAAGTCTGTTTTTTTCACTATGCTCCGTCAACGATCAAATCCGCGGACTTGAAAATCCACAACAGCGAACCCTCACTGTCTCCACTCATATCGATTTAGATGAATTTTATCAAATCTATCCTTCTCAAAAATCAATTACTGATCTAAAAAAAACCTGGGATCAAGAAATGAAAGAAGCCATTCAGCAATACTTTCAAGCTCAGCTGATTGAGGTGATTAATTATGGTATCGGCGATCCTATGACTTTCGAAAAATACACTTCTCGTCACCAAGGAACGGTGGGTGGTATCCCCCATGAATTAATGAGTTTTCTAGGTCAAACTCCAGGCTTTCAGACTGGGGTGAAGAATTTTTATCAAATTGGTGACACCACTCTTCCCGGTCAAGGAGTGGTGTCGGTGATCACAGGTGCTCTTAATCTTTATGATCGGGTTTTAGGCAAAGCCGCTAAGACCTTTTGAATGAAATTTCTTCTTTCTTCTGCCGACTCCCTTAGCCAAGGAAGAGGGTATTTTTTTTGTTTTTGCCGATCAAACCAAAACTCTCCTGACTGACTTTTTGGAGATTGATCACTGAGCAGCCAAACAATAGTGTCTGCTCCTTGCTGAGGGCTTCGCAGTCTCTTGCTTGTCCACTGGTAAAACTTCGGCAGAGCAGAGCGAACTGCCGGGGTATCCACCCAGCCTGGGTGCATACTCGCCCAAAAGTACTGTGGATAAATTTTAGCTAACTCTTCACATAAAATGACTTGCGCTCTTTTCACATTGGCATAGACTGCCACCTTATCATAGGCGGTGCTAGCATTAAAGAGCTGCTGAGTATCTAGCTTTTTTAAAAGCATTCCCCCAGAGGAAACCCAGATGATTTTTGCTCCAGAAACTAATTTGTGATTCTGCTCAAGCCATTGAAAAAGCTTGAAATGGCCTAATAACTGAGACGCCATCTGAAATTCATGGCCCTGTTGATTGCGCACCAACTGATCAGGCATTCCACCAGCATTCAGCACCAGTCCGTCTATGGGTAAGGGGTTTTTTTCAAAGTATTGCTGCAGTTTTTCAGTCAGTTGTGACCAATCAGATAAATCTGCTAAAATCTCACCACTTGACCTTGCTAGCGATATGGTTTTTTGATGCTGCTTGGCCAGTAACTCCACAACAGCTTGTCCAATTCCGCTACTGGCGCCAGTGATTAAATACTGGCCTGATTGCTGAAAGCAAAGAGGACTAAAGGATCTTTGATGGCGCTTAAAACCAGAGCGATCAAAGCTGAAGTAAATTGTTTTATCGAGCAAACTAAATAACATAGATCACTATTTATCTGAAGAATAAAGTGTGGATATCCCAAAAGTCAGTGATTGATAATGCACATCCTTAAATCCAGCGGCCTTCATCTTTTGAGCAAATTGCTCGCCGTAGGGAAAGTCTTCCACGCTCTCATTGAGATAGGTATAAGCACTCTTATGCTTGGAAACTATATTGCCAACCCAAGGCAGTAAATTGCGAAAATAAAAAAAGTACAAGGAGCGCACCATGCTATTTTTAGGAATTGAAAATTCTAAAATCAAAAGCCTTCCGCTAGGTTTTAAAACGCGATAAATCTCTCTTAAAGACTTATCCGGATCACTAAAGTTTCGAATACCAAAAGAGATGGTGACCAGATCAAAACTTTCATCCTTAGCATCAATATCAGTTGCATCTCCTATTTCTAGCGAGATTTTATCTTGCTTGTTAGCCTTCTTAACTTTTTTTTGACCAATGGCAATCATTTCCTTGGAAAGATCACGACCGCTAATTTTTTTCACACGATCTTCTTTAGCCAAGGTGAGTGCTACATCTGCTGTGCCTGTTGCCAGATCCAACACTTCTAGGTTGGAACCGTTGGGTAATTTCTTGATCATTTCCTTTCGCCAATAGACATCGATTCCCATGGACAGAATGCGATTTAAGAAATCATAAGTTCCTGCAATTTGATCAAAAATTTTATAACTTTCAGATTTATTCATATTTTTTCACCTCAAATGCTTATAGGGTATAAACAAATTATTTGCAAGCTTAAATCACAAGAGCTTAATCACACTAGAAAGTATCTTTTCCCCATTCTTGATCAATCGACTGATGTCCTTAATAGATTTTTGAGTCACATTGTAATCTTTAAGATCTTGATCGCTAAGCTCATGTAGATGACTTGCTGCGCTTTTAATTTTTCCCATTAAAATTTTTTCACGGGAACGTAAAACTTGTTGTATCACAGTGCGAAGATCAGGGTTAGCTCGATAGTTCTTTGTGCCATAGGATGATGATTCTTGCTCAAAAATAACTTGATATTCCAACAGGTCTTTTAATGTCAAACTCACTAATGCCTTAGAAATATCCAGTCTTTGCATGAGTTCTTTGGCACCAATGGGATTTTGGCTCAAAAAAATATGGGTCCAGATTTTTCCATGAATTCTTTTAAATCCCCAGTATTGAATAAATTCCCCCACTAAGTGGGCAAAATGATCAACTTCTGGAAGACTTTTCTTTTTCAATCTCAAGGCCCTCTAAAAAAATTGCTAGCGCTATCAAAAAATAAGTGAGGGGCGTTTCATAGCCATTATTTTTAAAGGAATATCCCATTGGCAAATGATAAAAAACTGCCCCCACCATCAAAGTTGCGATCACTATAGCACTGATAGTTCTTAATTGTGAATAAAAGAGGGCAATCGCTGAAAAAATTTCAAGGCTACCGACTGGGTATTTAAGAATAGACCAATGAGCAAACTGCTGCACCCACCAATCATTGGAAACATCAAGCAGATTCCAAAATCCATGATAAACCATAGGAATGGCCAATGAAATTCTAAGAACTAGCTGAAAATAAAAATTGCCAGACATAATAAAATTCCTGTCAAAAGGTGAATCTGGGGTGCTACAAAGCGAATATCTGCTAATTCAGCTGAGTCACAGCTTTTGGCGTGAAATATTTTTCGCAAAAGCTGAAAGGCCGGATAAATCGCTGCCAAGAGTGGTAGTAAAAAGTAAACTGAGTGCAACCATGATAAGATGATCGCCGTCAAGAGTGCCGCCAAATATAATAAGAGCATATAGACCTTAGATTTTTCAAAGCCTAACAAAATAGCGATTGTTTTGGCCCCTGCTTGTTGGTCTATTTTAATATCATTTAAATTATTGGCGTGAAGAATCCCATTGGCCATGAGACCTAAGAGACAACCGAAAAGGATAATACTGGTATCAAGATAATTGAAGGTGGCAAGAGCATAGGCTGATGTCAAAAGGGGGCCACACATCAAAAACACAGTTAAGTCACCTAAGGCCCTATACTTTAAATTAAAGGGTCGCCCCGAATATCCTATGACCGCAATGAGTGTCACCAGCAAAACTGCTATCATTAATTGCAGATTTTTCAACAGTATGGGCAAACAAAGAAGCAGAGAGATCATCACCAAGAATATTGCCCCTCGGCGAAGTTGTATGGGTGTTAGCCAGCCTTTTTGAATAACTCCACTGCCACCATTGGATCCTGGTAGGTCTAAAAGTTTTACATGATCTCTTACATCATTAAAAAGATTGACTGCCAGTAATAATAAGCATGGGATGATCACTGCAGTTAACATTGCATAGTGATCTGCCACTAGCTTTTTTTGTAGACCATAAATAAGAACTGCAATGGTTGGAGTCAGCATAACAGTTAGTGATATTGCCCTTAAAGAGCTTAACCATTTAATCAGTAAAGAAGGATGCTTTATTTCACTCAAAGGTGTTAAGGAAAAGTAAACTTTTTGCTCATTTTTTTTCTGGGGATTAGCCCAATATTGCTGATAGATTGGATTATAGAGCAAGTTTTTTGCTTCCTGCGCTGATAAGACTAACGTTTTCATTGGATTCTTCTTTGCATTTGATTAATAAAACTTATGATTTCATCAGAATCTCTGCCAGCAATACTAAGCACGTCCTGTTTAACTTCATTAACTATATTCATGGCCTTTTGCTGAATACTCATCTTGGCCTGTTCCATTTCGGGCCGTGTCCATGGAGGAATGTTAAAGTCAGTCTTGCGAATTTGGTGAACAGCATAATGTCTTTCTGGAAAGAGATTGATCAACTCTAAGGTGGTATAATTGATTAATCCAGACTTCAAATCCTTGGCATAATCTTTTTGAGAAGTGCTAGTGTAATCAAGGTTGTCATCGATCATCTGAAAGGCAACCCCCAGTTGTCTACCAATTTTTTCGCACTTTAAAACTATTTCTGATTGTAGACCCGCCACAATAGCAGTGGCAGAGCAGCACCAGGCCAACAAAGCCCCTGTTTTTTTTTCGGCCACCTCTGTTAGGTTTTCATGGTTTGAGGCTCCTGAGTGTTTAAGTTCATCTTGTAGAAACTCTCCTTCCACAATCTCTGATAGCGCCTTGGATAATGTTTTAAGAATGGCGAGTTGTCCCCTGCCCGCCATATCGGCGATCACACTGGCCAGCAAATAGTCTCCAGCAAGAACTGCCTGAGAGCTGCTCACAAGTTGATTCAACGTTTTGCGACCTCTTCTTATTTCAGCTTGATCTATCACATCATCATGAATCAATGAAGCATTGTGAATTTTCTCAGCCGCCTGGGCAATGAGATCTATTTCTGTTTTTTTTAATCCCCATTGATGGCCAAAAAGTTGTGTGAGTTTTGGCCGGATCATCTTACCTGGAAGACTGAGATAATTGTCTAATAGTCGCTCAACCGTGGATTGCATTTCTATCCCTTTTCTAGTTTACAAAAACATAAACAAGATGCTACCTAAGGATTTATAACAAGTTTAAGAAAATGTGAACTAAATGCGAGGCCAGATGAAGAAATTATCAATTGTTGTCCACAGTGGATTTGGACATACCTTATACGCTGCTGGAAAAGTTTGCGAGGGTGTGAAAAACAAGGGTATTGATTGCTCTTTAGTGGACCTAGCCCAAGACAAGGTTGACTTTGATCTTCTTCAACAATCACAGACACTGATCTTTGGGTCACCAACCTATATGGGCAATGTTAGTTCTGTTTTTAAAAAATTCATGGAAGAAACCTCTGGTATTTGGCAAAAATCCCTCTGGCTCAATAAATTAGCCGCTGGATTTACGGTCTCTTCAAGTCCCTCAGGGGATAAGCTGGCCACTATACAAACAATGATGGTCTTTGCCATGCAACATGCCATGATTTGGGCCGGTTATCATCGCCATAATGAAAGTCTAATTGGCGTTAAAGCAGATGAAGCTAGAAATTTCTTGGGCTCTTTTTGTGGTCTGATGCTACAAGCAAGCTCCACATCACCTGAAAAGTCATTTAGCCCAGGAGACTTGCACTCTGCAGTGGACTTTGGAGAAAGGATTGCTGAGCTTACCCACAATATCACCCTATAAAAAATACCCTAAAAAGTAACCTTGTGGCTCATTCTGCTAGACTATCCCTATGAAAACAAAACACTTTTTAACCCACTCTTTTATTCTTTTAACCAGCTCCTTTATCTTTTCTTGTTCTGGCAATAATAGTGCTTCTATTTTTGATCTACCCTCGCAAGTCATTCCTGAAATTAAGCCAGAACAACCACCCAGTACTCCGGGCTTTAGTCTTTCCTATGGAGATAGTATTCACCAGATCCAAGTTGGAGAACCCTTTAGTATTTCTCCCACGGTAGAAAACCAACAGCTCAGTCTTGCCTCATCTCTTCACTGTGAACCATTAGAGCAAGGCCAATTAAGAGAACTCAATAGCAAGGGTGTTACCTTTAATCCCAGCGATTGCAGTTTTCACGGTGTCTTTTTTCTCAGTCTTCCAACAATGACATTTAATGTAACGGCGCATTTGGGGCAAGAAAGCTCTCAAGCAGAAGTGCAAATCACCGCCATTGCCCTTGATCCTAAGAATTATGATGCGCCAGCCACACCAGCGCCCATTGCCAAATATTATAAATCTACCATGCTGGCTGCTCAACCTAGTCAATACATGGCAACTTTTGACTTTGCCAACATATACTTTTTCGATACCAGCAATCCCTTTCAACCAAACACAATTGGAAAAATATTCATATGGTCAGATTTCAATGGTGCTCCACAAAGCATTGTCTCCCTAGGAGACTATATTTATATCGCGACAACCAATGGTCGTTTACATATTTTTGATTGGAGTGATCGAGAAAGCCCTGTATG
Source organism: Bacteriovoracales bacterium (assembly GCA_007117175.1). GTDB lineage: Bacteria > Bdellovibrionota > Bacteriovoracia > Bacteriovoracales > Bacteriovoracaceae > SKGZ01. The sequence goes on from SKGZ01000052.1 coordinate 9,469, forward strand.
GACCAAGACAGTCACCTTAGATGTTGTGGGACAAATCTATGATATGGCTACTGATCAGCAAGAACAAATCTTTTTGGCCTACGTTGGAAACGAAAAATTAGTTGTACTGGATGTTGCTGATCCGCTTCATCCTCAAATGACTTATGAGAGCCCAGCACTGGGTGATTATGGTAGTGGCGTTGCCTATGGACAATCACATGTCTACGTTGCTAATTACTCAGGCCAAATTCATGTCTTTAGCAAAGATCAAAATAATCAATGGCAGCAAGTGAATCAATTTCAAGTCTTTATCAAACCTGCCAGATTGGCCGTCAGTGACAACACTCTTATTGTTCACCAATACAATCTAAACAAGCTTAATACCTATGATCTTCAAGATCCTGCTTCTCCCCAACTGAGCTCTG
>SKGZ01000119.1 GCA_007117175.1 Bacteriovoracales bacterium
GAGGAGTTTACTGGAAGAGGATAGGCCTGTAGCTGAGTCCAACAAAGAAACTCAAACTATTGGTTCGGATGAGTTTCAACAAGCTCTAACATCTAGTAAAAGACTTAATTTAGAAAAGATGTCTTTGCAAGAGCAAGTTCAGAGCTGGAATGATTTACTTTCATCGCAAGCAACATTGCAAGCAGGGGAATTTTTGGCTCGAGTGCAAGCTTTTGAATCATCAAATTCTCCTCAATTACGTGTTCGTAGCCGCTACCAGCAGGCCCAAATACTTAAATCTCAAGAAAAGAACAGTGAAGGGGTCCGCAAAATTTATGAAAAAATAATAGAGCAAGATTCTTGTTCATCTTATTGGGTTGAAGCCTTAAAAGAGCTCATTGTTTTATCTGATGGAGAGGCAAGAAAGAATTATCAAGAATTTTATAATTCAAATTTACAAGGATGGTAAATTTGCTACGTTTATTTTTTATTTTTTTCCTCTGTTTTAATCTATCTTATGCTCAAGATGAAATTAGCACAGATGATCTGTTTGATGACATTCTTGATGAGGATGAGCTTTTTGATGAAGATGATAGCTCTGGCGATGAAACTAGTTACGAAGACATGGAGGAAGTCGACGATTACGAACTTCTAAAAAAAGATGTTGGTTTCGATGATGAAGATGACTTTTGGGATGATGATTCTGATATCCAAGTCTCAGATGATTCTCAGCAAGAGCTTTTTGAAGCGGGACCTGAGGAGAGACGTCTATTAGAATTGGCACAAAGCGTTTCTCATAAAATGAGTGATGAGCAGTGGGCCGATATCACAACTGCTTCTAACGCAACTTCTTATACCGTTCAAGAGGGAGATTGGCTTTTCAAAATTTCCAGAACGTTATTTGGAACTGGCTTTTACTATCCTAAAATCTGGGCATTGAATCCCTATATTAAAAACCCTCATGAAATTGAACCTGGGATGTTATTAGTTTTTGATCCTGGTTCTGGGGATTCTCCTCCAGACTTGCTCTTAGCGGAGGCAAACTTGTCTCCTGAGCAAAGAAGTGAGTGGTTTGATAAGAAAGAAGAGTTAAGAAAATCCGGAGCTTTTGTTGGTTTTGCTAATCAGCAAGATACAGAAAGCTTAAAGAAGTATTTACAGCAAGTGCAAAACACAGAGTATCGTAAGTACACTCCACCTTCTTATGAATTACCAACAGAACTACCTGGAGAGTATGATGAATTGGGATTTGATACTGGCGCGATCAAAGAAGTGAAAGAGTTTAAAGAGGGCTATTATCTTAATACATTTATTACAACCAATGAGATTAAAGATTTTGGCCATGTTTCAGCTGCCATTCACGAAGGATTATATATTGGAAAAGGTCATACTTTATTTTTAGAATTTGATCAATCTCAAGATGTACAAATGGATGGACTCTACTCTTTGTATGTTGCCAAAGGCAAGGTCTCTCACTCATTGTCTGATCGCTCAGGTAAAGAATACACCATTTTAGGTACAGTCAGAATTATCGGTAGAGTGGAGGATCAGTGGAAAGCTGAAATTGTTTCTGTCGAGGGCTTAATTGAAAGAGGTGTTCGTATTACCACTTATACTCCTAAAATTGAAAAAATCTATCAAAACCACAATCCTCGATTAATAGAGGCCATGGTGATCAAAGCTTACTCTAAAGAGGTTGAAAACTTCCACTCGGGTGAAATTCTCTACCTAGACAGAGGGCGAGCAGATGGTGTTGAAATTGGCAATATCTTTGAGACTTATGGTTTTGTGGACCGTGCTACTCGTCGGAAAATAGCCAACCAGCCAGCTTATAAAACAGCAGAGTTAGTTGTCATATCTGTCTCTGATAATTTTTCAACTGCTCTAGTGCTAGAGTCAAAGATGAATTTTCAGGTAGGAGATATTGCAGTGACTTTAACTCCAGAGAAGTATGCCCAAAATCTCAAGGATAAAAAACGGATGCTTGTTGGACAAGGTCTTAATAAGAAGTCTCTGGGGAAAGAACAAAGAGTGGATAGTTTGCAAAGAGAAATGGATGAGCAGATTGGGAAAATAAATTTAAGTGAAGATGAGCGAAAACGATTAGATGAATTAGATCGAGAGCTTTACTTAAGTCAAAATTTAGATGAACCTCAAAAAAAATCAGATCTTGACGATGCCGACCTAGACGAATTTGAATCTGTCAAAGGACTTGAATACAAAGATCTTGATAGTTACGAAAGACAAATTGGAAGGCGATATTTAGATGACTCATTGGATAACAAGGATAACCCATTTGGGCTATCAGAGTTTGATGTTGAAGCTGTTGATGAGCTATTAAATATTGAGAAAGCAAGATCTGAGCAAAATGTAAACCTGCGGCAGAGTGGAACAAATAAATGATCCTCAATCTACTTCGTGGCTTCTTGATTGGGGTCACTGATTTAATTCCCGGAGTTTCAGGGGGAACAACTGCATTAATCCTTGGGATTTATCCTAGAATGATTCAGCAGGTGACCTTAATTGATGGAAACTTACTCAATAAAGCTTTAAGCCGTGACTTTAATGGAGTTAAAAATCATTTACAGTGGTCTTTTCTATGGCATCTCTTTTTAGGGTTAGTTTTAGGAATTTTAACCTTGTCACGAGCTTTGCCTTGGATTTTTCAAAACTATCCTCATGAAGTTTGGTCGCTTTTTTTTGGTTTAATGAGTGCTTCAGTCTTGTTGTTATGGCGTAGGTTAAGCCTGCCTTTGATCCCTCGCTTTGCACTTTTTATGCTTGGCACCTCAGCTGCATGGTTGATAGTAGGTTGGATGCCAGTACAGACACCACAACACTTTGCAATGTATTTTTTAGCAGGTGTTTTATCCATATCAGCAATGATATTACCAGGGCTAAGTGGGGCATTTGTATTGTTATTACTAGGTCAGTACGAAGTTTTTCTATTGGCGTTGAAACAACTTGACGCCGCTTCCTTGATGACTCTCTTCTTTTTTGCCTCTGGTATGTTGGTGGGGCTCATGAGTACCTCTCGTGTGATCTACTATTTTTATCAAAAAGCACCGCAGGTGATGATTTCTTTAATGATTGGATTTATTGCAGGCTCTTTAAGAAAGATATGGCCATGGAGGCAACCTCTTGATGTTCAGGTGATTGGTGGAAAGGTGAGAGTGCTCTCTGAACAAAATCTGATTCCCGACTTTAGTCAAGGGCAAACTCACCTTTGTCTTTTTATTATTTTGATCAGTTCTGTGCTACTTGTTTTAATTGAGTCAAGAGCTCGCGCTTAGTTATAACTTTGGTATTGGTTGAGATAATCGGCCTTATCTTTGGCTTCGATTTTTCTTTGCATTGTACTGAGAGGAGTTCGGTCATAGAGCATAACCACACCATCCATTTTAAGGGCGCCACCATCTTGGGATGAAAGTTTTTGTCCCTGGCATGTTAATTCAATATTTTGTTTCTGACAGGCATCAGAGTGACATTTGATTAAAACACGGTTTGAACATTCACACACCTCTGCTCTTAATAGGTACTCTCTTTCTGAGCAACTTGCATTGGCGTAATTGAGGGAAAAAATACTAATGATAAAAATAAAAATACTTTTCATTTCGGTCTCCTCTTTGGTGATCTGTAAACAGTATAAGCTATAAAAATCAAGTTTTTTTGTTAGGTATTGGAAATAATTAGACTTTTACCATTAAAACAGTGGTTTTTAGCCAATAAAATTGCCAAGTTCTCGTGGCATATTTGTCTCTAAATGGTTATGATGCACAGTACGCACCCTTAGCTCAGCTGGATAGAGTAGCTGGCTTCGAACCAGTTGGTCGGGAGTTCGAATCTCTCAGGGTGCGCCATTTTATTCAGACAGGAGATGATACCATGAGTGTGCGTGTTCGCTTTGCTCCTTCCCCCACAGGTCATTTACATATTGGCGGTGCCCGCACTGCTCTTTATAATTATTGTTTTGCCAAATCTGTTGGGGGAAAATTCATTTTAAGAATCGAGGATACAGATCTTGAACGAAGTCGCAGTGAGTATGAAAAAGCACAAATTCAAGATTTACACTGGCTTGGCCTAGAATATGATGAGGGGCCAGATCGTCCTGGAGAATATGGGCCTTATCGTCAATCTGAACGATTGGAAATTTATAAAGAGTATGCTCAAAAATTAGTGGATGCAGGTTTAGCTTATTACGATTTTTGTACAGAGCAAGAGCTGCAAGTAATGAAAGAGCAGGCCGAAAAACAAGGAAAACCCCCTCACTATAACGGTAAGTGGAGAAATCCTGAATTTAACCAAGAGGCCATGGCACGACTTGCTGCAGGTGAAAAGGCGGCTATTCGATTAAGAGCTCCTCAAAAAGCCTATGTTTTGCAGGATCATGTTCGTGGTCGTGTAGTCTTTCCAGAGAATATGGTCGGTGATTTTATTATTTTGAGGTCTAGTGGGCTTCCTGTTTATAACTTTTGCTGTGTGATCGATGATCTTTTAATGAAAATTACTCATGTGATCAGAGGAGAGGATCATCTTTCAAATACAGTCAGACAATTAATGGTGTACGAAGCTCTGGGAAGTAAGCCGCCAGAGTTTGCTCATGTCTCTTTATTGATTAATAAAGATCGTCAAAAACTGTCCAAAAGAGATGGAGCAACGTCTTTAGTTCAGTACACGAATGATGGTTTTCTACCAGGGGCAATCATCAACTACCTGACCTTGCTGGGCTGGTCTCACCCTGAGGAAAAAGATATTTTTGACTTGAAAGACCTCATTGCTAATTTTGATCTGAATCGATTCAGCAAGGCGGCTGCAATTTATGATATAGCAAAATTTAAATGGGTGAATGGTCAACACATACAAATGCAGCAGAGCTCACTCACTTTGAAAAATATTTCTTCTCTTTTTTCTGTCGATCACCCTTTTTTAAAGCTAACAGATGAACAAAAAGAAAAAATCTGTGCTCTTTTCAAGACTCAGGTTCAATTCTACCAAGATTTTGTTGCTTTAATTGAGAACTTCATTTTTCAAACGGAGTTGAATGAAACTGAAAAGATGCAAGAGGTTCTCAGTTGGCCTAGCACCGCTCAAATAGCTCAATTTTTATCAACACAGAGTTTTGATGGGCATTTGCCTGAGTCCGCCTTGGGGCAATGGACAGAATACCTCAAGAAAGATCTAGGAATTAAAGGAAAGCAGTTATTCATGGGGCTAAGAGTTTGTCTTACTGGTAAAGACCAAGGACCTGAGTTGGTTGATCTCATCCCTTTAACTCCGGCATCTGTTTTAAAGCAACGATTGGCCAATATTCAAAAAAGGCTAGCATGAGACAAGTTCGTATTCATAATAACTTAACTGGAAAAAAAGATCTTTTACAAACACAAAAAACTGGTGTGGTCCATTTTTACTCTTGTGGTCCTACTACTTATGACTTTGCCCATGTCGGAAATGCGCGAGCTTTTGTTGTGGGTGATCTTATTCATCGCTGTTTAAAAGTGCTTGGATACCAAGTTGTCTTTGTTCGTAATTTTACTGACGTGGATGATAAAATCATTAAAGCGGCCAATGAGAAAAAAATTTCAGCAAAGGAACATGCAGATTTATTTGTTAAAGAATGCCTTCAGGATATGAATGAGCTTAAGATGCTGGCACCAGATCATATGCCTAGAGTGAGTGAATGTATGCCTGAGATCATTGAGATGATTCAAAAAATTATTGAAAATGGCGCAGGCTATAAAGTGGATGGAGAAGTCTTCTTTCATGTTCCGACTAAGAGTGATTATGGCAAACTATCAAAAAAAGACTTGCAGAGTTTAGAACATGGTAAACGGGTTGAAGTTGATCAGCGCAAAAAGCATCCTGCAGACTTTGTTTTATGGAAGCCAGCTAAAGATGGAGAGCCTGCATGGGAATCTCCATGGGGAAGTGGCCGCCCTGGCTGGCATATTGAATGCTCGGCAATGGCCAAAAAGTATTTGGGTGCAAGCATTGATCTTCATCATGGGGGAGTGGATTTAATGTTTCCTCACCATGAAAATGAGATTGCCCAGTCTGAAGCTGCTAACCAATGTTCGTTTTGCCAGCAATGGGTGCATAATGAATTTTTAAACTTTGGCAGTGAGAAAATGTCTAAGTCTTTAGGAAATGTGTTAACTATTCGTCAGTTTACCGAAAAGTATTCTGGCCTTATTTTAAGGATGATCTTAATTTCAGTTCACTATCGCGCTAAACTCGATTGGAGTGAGGAGATTATTGCAAAAGCAGTCAATGACCTGCAACGGATTCATACTTTCACTCAAGAATTAAACGACTTTTTGGCCAAATCTATATCTGTTAATGGTAAAGACTTCACCCCTCAACTTAAAAACTATAGAGAGAAAATGCTAGACTTCCTGGCCAGTGATTTTAATAGTGCGGGATTTTTAGCAGAGTATTTTTCACTGATCCGTTTTGTGAGACGGGAGGTTTTGGTTGGCGATGTTTCAGTTCAAAGTGGTGAAATGCTCAATGAATTACAGCAGTTATTGTCTGATGCACTTGGAGTGCTAGAGGAACCACGAGAAGTTTTAGAAAAATTAGCTCAGCTAGGGCGAACTCAAGATTCATCCTTGCAAGAGATAGAAGATAAGGAGATTGAAAAATTGTTACTGCAAAGAGCAGAGGCTAAAAAAAATAAAGACTATAGTAAAGCTGATGAAATACGAAAACACTTAAGTGATCAAGGTGTGCAGGTGAAAGATAAACCAGATGGAAGTTGGACTTGGTCGAGGTAGTTGTACTTTTTTTGATTTGTTGATCTTAGTTTAATGGAGAGACGTAATCAAAGTCGGCTCTAGGATCATGGGCGGTAAATTCATCGTCATTGATCCAGTCCTCTGTCCTGTATTCTATTCGATTGCCTCCACCAAATAGACTAACCATCTTTTCCATCATTTTCCTCTGGATCATTCGAAAAAGCCTTGCAGGTGATGTAATTTGACCATTGTAGATGACATCGGTGTTCACATTACTATTGAGAAGTGCAATGGGGGTAAGGCTTTGTTGAGTGGAGAGAATACCGGCAATAGCACTGGTGTCATTAAGGCTTCCTGTTTTTCCGACAAAATAGTAGGGGGTTGCTGCATGGTTAAGAGGGGCAGGTCCGGCAAGGGGGAGAAAGTCAAAAGGGACCTGCTTTTGTGGATCATGTTTCTTTTGAATTTCATTTAAGGCCTTAAAAACTTTTAGAGTGTTCGCACAGGTGGATTTATTAAGTTCCCTTACTGAATCCCCGTTAGGGTAAAAACGAGAGTAGGGTAGTCCCGAGCCGCTTACAAATGATGTTTTTGCCTGGAACTCTTCCCCAAATTTCATCTTAAGATAACGCTTAAAGCGAGCAATATCTCCCATGGAGTAAAACATCAGGTCAGTGGCAGCATTGGTAGAGTGAGTGTTTACAAATTTTGTGATTTTATGTAATGGACTTGAACTTAGCTTAATAATACTAATTCCTGGAATAATCCTGCCATTTCTAACAAAGGGATTCTGGTTTTGCTGAAAGGCAGGTTCTTCTAATTCAAATCTTAACTGAGTATTAATAAAGAGGTGATTTGTTATTTTGGCCCTGAAATCGTTGCGTATACTCTCATTCCAATTTTCAGTATTCATATACCAATTCATTCGATTTATTGTTTCCCGTATTGTTGGGGTATAAAACTTGATATGGCGCACTCCATGAGAGTCAACAAAATTAGAAAGGTAGCGGTGATTGAGAAGTGTTTCTGGAAAAAAGACAAAGTTTTCATGAAAGCTTATTCTCTTAAGCTTGTAGACATTATAATCGTTTAAGATAGAGATTAGCCAAAACATTTTAGCACTTCCAAAAACTGGATCAGAAAGAGGACTTTCAATATGTGCAATGCCTCTTTGACGATCCAGGTAGATTGTTGTTTGATAGCGATGATTAGGCCCTAAAAGATCCAGTGCCCACAAGGTGGTATAGACCTTTGAAACAGATGCGAGGCTAACTGGTTGATCAGGCATATTGCCAAGAACTTGGTTATCCTTGAGATAGCAAAAACTTTGATTAAGCTTAGTTTGATTGCGATAAATAGCTTCAGGAGAATCTAGAAACTTTTCATTAATAGCAAGATCCCAAAAGGATATGAATTCATCTAAATAATCAGGTTCTTCTGTTAACCCCTCTTTTTCCTGCTCAGGCCCTTGAGTGATCAAGTCTTTTTGCCCTTGACTACAGGAATAGCTCGCGAGTATGAAGAATGTGATGACTAGTACTTTCATAGACAATCCATTGAATATTTCTAGAATAATCAGGACTCAATTGCAAGTAAGTTGAAAATTGATATTCTAAGGCAATGAATGATTGTCAGTTTGTCTTGCACTCTCAGTTTAGCCCTTGCGGGGATCAGCCCCAGGCCATAGCTAACCTCTTAAAATCATTTAATGACGGTAAGTGTTATCAAACATTATTGGGAGTGACAGGCTCTGGTAAAACCTTCACTATGGCCAATCTTATTGCCCAGCTGGCAAAAAAAACTTTGGTTTTAGCTCCCAATAAGACTCTAGCTGCGCAACTTTATGAAGAATTAAAAGAATTCTTCCCAGAGAACTCAGTAGAATACTTCATTTCTTATTATGACTATTATCAGCCTGAAGCCTATGTTCCAGGAACTGATACTTATATTGAAAAAGATTCGGCCATTAATGAGGAAATTGACAAGCTGCGACACAGGGCTACTCGTAGCTTGATTGAAAGGGATGATGTTGTAGTGGTGGCATCGGTGAGCTGTATTTACGGAATTGGTTCTCCTGCAGAGTATTCAGAACAAAGAATGACACTTTTTTGTGGAGAAAAATATGATTTTCAACAATTCATTTATCAATTGATTCATCGACAATATCAAAGAGATCATCAAGGGGATTTTTCTCGAGGAAAATTTCGTGTGCGAGGGGAGACAGTTGAAATTTTTCCGGCCTATGAAGATGAACTGGTTTATCGGCTAGAATTTTTTGATGGAGAATTGGAACAAATCTATAAAGTTGATCCATTACGAGGCGAAGTTAAGGAAGAGTTGAATAAAGTTAATCTTTATCCCAACTCCCATTATGCTGTAGGACAAGAGCGTCTGAAAACCGCAATTAAAAGTATACAGATTGAGTTGCGAGAGCGAGTGCAAGAGCTACGTTCTTTAGGTAAAGAGCAAGAGGCTAACCGCCTAACTCAAAGGACTCTTTTAGACATTGAAATGATGGAGGAGATGGGATTTTGTTCCGGAATTGAAAATTACTCTCGTCATCTGAGTGGAGCCAAAGCAGGAGAGCCTCCTCCCACATTAATTGAATTCTTTGGAGATGATTTTTTAATGATTGTGGATGAATCTCATATTACTATCCCTCAAGTGGGGGGCATGTATAAAGGAGATCGTGCGCGAAAAATGAATTTGGTCGAATATGGGTTTCGACTTCCCAGCGCACTTGATAATAGACCTCTCAACTTTGAAGAATTCGAAAAGAGGCATTCTCAAGTTCTCTTTGTTTCTGCAACACCTGGACAATATGAACTAGAAAAAACTCAAGGGGAGTTTGTTGAACAAATTATTAGACCCACTGGACTGCTAGATCCAGTAGTTGAAGTTAGAAAAGCTAAAAATCAAGTGGAAGATTTTATGGACATTGCCAAACAAAAGATTGAGCAAGGCTTTAGAGTCTTGGTCACTACTTTAACTAAGAAGTTAGCAGAAGAGTTATGTAGTTACTACACTCGAATGGGATTAAAAGTTCGCTATTTGCATTCAGATATTGACTCTATTGAAAGAATTGAAATTTTAAGAGACTTAAGACTGGGAGAGTTTGATATTTTGGTGGGAATTAATCTTTTAAGAGAAGGGCTAGA
>SKGZ01000275.1 GCA_007117175.1 Bacteriovoracales bacterium
GGTCTACAAGAAGGGATCATTGACTATATTGCCACAGATCATGCACCCCATAGTGAAGAAGAAAAAAATGTCAGCTATCAACTAGCACCTAATGGAATTATTGGTTTGGAAACAGCATTTTCCGTTCTCTATACAGAATTGGTCCTCAAAGACAAGCTAAGCTTATCTCAGTTAATTGAAAAAATGTCACTGACACCACAAAGAATCTATCAACTTGAGCTTGGTCAGGCACTAGCCAATGATCCTGCCAACTTCACTCTCATTGATCTGAATGAAAGATTTCAATACACTCGAGAAAAGATTCTTTCCAAATCAAAAAATTCACCATTTCTGAATTGGCATCTGCAAGGCAAAGTCAAAACAACCTGTGTACAAGGAGTGATTCAATACCATGAGCAATAAAGGTTACTTAATTTTAGAAAATGGAGAAATCTTTACTGGAGAGCTGTGGGGAGAGATTGAACAACAACAATCACCAGTAGCAGAACTGGTGTTTAATACCTCCATGACTGGTTATCAAGAAATTATCACTGATCCCTCTTATCATCAACAAGCTGTTCTTTTCACTTATCCCTTGATTGGTCAATATGGTGTTCATAGCAGTCACAGTGAATCGGATCGAGTGCAATGCAGCTTTGTGGTTGTGCAAAGTCACTGCTATGAGCCCAGTCATTGTCAGAGTCAAATGAATCTGGATCATTTTTTAAAGAAAAATAAAACCATGGCCATCAGTGGCATTGACACTCGCCGAATCACTCAGCTTATTCGAGAAAAGGGCTCATTCAAGGCCATGATTGCTCATGAGAATTGTGCAAAAGAAGAATTAATGAAAGAAATACGAAAAGCAAAGCTTAAAGATCATGTTTCAAACGTCAGCACACGTTCAGTACGCAGTTATGGCGTAGAACATGAAAAGCACGTTGTTTTATGGGATTTTGGTCACAAGAAAAATATACTCAATCAGTTACTGGCGCAAAACTGCAAGGTGAGTGTTGTGCCCTATCATTTTTCAGCTGAGCAAATCATGCAACTCTGTCCTTGTGCAGTGGTCTTGAGCAATGGACCAGGAGATCCAACCGAGCTGGTTTCAGTCTTGAGTGAAATTAATAAGCTTAAAGATAGGCAAATACCTCTTTTTGGAATCTGCCTAGGGATGCAACTCATGGCACTGGCTGCGGGGGCGAAGAGCCAAAAAATGCACTTTGGTCATCGCGGAGCCAATGCTGCTGTACGCGAGACGCTTCATGGACAAGTGATGGTGACCTCACAAAATCACGGTTATGAAATTTCGGCCGAAAGCCTAACAAATCCTTTAAGGCCTTGGTTTGAGAATGTGAATGATCAGACTATTGAGGGAATTTATATGGAAAATGCTGCTTACTTTGCAGTTCAATTCCATCCAGAATTTACTCCCGGCCCGAAAGAAAGCTCCATTCTCTTTGATTTATTGATGCAATTAATAGAGGACAAGAATTATGAAAAAGAAAATTTTGGTCATTGGCTCAGGACCAATAGTCATTGGGCAAGCTGCTGAATTTGATTACTCAGGCTCCCAGTGCCTACAAGTGCTCAAAGAACTAGGGCATGAAACGATTCTTTTTAATTCTAATCCGGCTACTATTATGACTGATGCTAGTTTTGCTGATCGGGTTTATATGGAGCCGATGAATGCAGAGTTTTTAAAAAAGGTGCTGATCAAAGAAAGACCTGACGGTATCTTGGCATCCTTTGGCGGTCAAATAGCTTTAAACTTAGTAAAGGATCTATGGTTTGAAGGTTTTTTGCAAAAAAATCAGATTGAAATATTAGGTTCAGATATTGATTCTATTCAACAGGCAGAAGATCGGCAGCTTTTCAGAAAGCTCATGCAGGAAATGAATGTACCTGTTCCTTCCAGCGAGATTGTCAATAATATTGAAGATGGAATCAATGCCGCTGAAAGTATCGGCCTACCAGTGATTGTGCGCCCTGCCTATACTCTGGGCGGTAGTGGAGGGGGCATTGCAAGCAATTTAGAAGAATTAAAGGAGATTTTGCATTCAGGGTTAGAACAAAGTTCAATTCATCAGTGTTTAGTTGAAAAAAGTATTGCCGGTTTTAAGGAAATTGAATACGAGGTGATTCGCGATCAGTATGATAATGCCATCACTGTTTGCAATATGGAAAATCTAGATCCTGTAGGAGTTCACACTGGTGATAGTATTGTTTTTGCCCCCAGTCAGACTCTTAATGATCGCGACTATCATCACTTAAGAGAAGTCAGCCTAGCTATAGACAAAAAGCTAAAAGTTATTGGCGCTTGTAATGTGCAATTGGCCCAGGATCCAAAGAGCTCTCAATACTATATCATCGAAGTCAACCCCAGGGTCAGCCGCTCCAGTGCACTTGCTTCCAAGGCCACCGGTTTTCCCATTGCTAAGATTGCAACCTATGCCTGCCTTGGTTTCTCACTAGATGAAATTCAAAATCCAATTACTCAAAAAACCTATGCCTGCTTTGAGCCAGCTCTTGATTATGTGGTCTGTAAATTCCCTCGCTTTGCCTATGATAAGTTTCCCCTGGCCGATCGAGCATTGGGCTCGCAAATGAAGGCAACGGGAGAAGTGATGAGTCTTGCTGGCAGTTTGGAGGAAGCCCTGCTTAAATGTGTTCGAGGTTTAGAACAGGGTTTTGATCATCTGTACTGTCCACGCACAGTAAAAATGAGCGCAGAGCAATTAGAAATGGCCATTCAAAAACCAAGTGATCTACGCATTTTTCAAATTGCTCAATTAATGCGTCTCGGTTATTTACCTCGGCAAATCCATGAACTCACACAAATTGACATGCTTTTTTTGCAAAAAATTGATGGGATCATTAAACTAGAAAACAAGATCGATCTGAATGATGCTCAAAACCTCTGGCAACTCAAGAACGCAGGCTTTAGTGACAGCGCTATAGCCAGATTAACTCAAAGTGATGTGACAAAAGTGCGCCAACAACGTCAGCATTTTAATATCACTGCTAAAAGAAAGATGGTAGATTCTTGTGCCGCGGAATTTCCAGCGGCCACTCCCTATTATTATTTGAGCTATCGAGGGGAAGACGAAGAAAATGTCAATTGCACAGAGAATCAAAAAAAAGTTTTAGTGATTGGCTCAGGACCAATTCGCATTGGTCAAGGAATTGAGTTTGACTATAGTAGTGTTCATGCTCTGCAGGCCTGCCAAAAACAAGGCCTTCAAACTATTATGATTAATAACAATCCTGAGACCTGCTCTACTGATTTTAGTTTTTCAGATAGCCTCTACTTTGAGGCCATCGATGCTGAGAATATTTTAAGTATCCTACACAAGGAAAAACCTTGTGGTGTTTTAGTGCAATTTGGAGGTCAAACTGCCATTAACTTAGCACAAGTGATTGAAGAGTCTGGCCTTCCCATTTTGGGCACCAGCTTTGAAAACCTCAAGAAATCAGAGGATCGTGAACAATTTGAACACATTCTCAACCAACTCAACATTGCTCGCCCCAAGGCCTACACTCTGGGCCATGCTCATCAAGTTCGCGACCTCACCTCTGAATTAGACTATCCGGTGATGATCCGCCCATCCTATGTTTTAGGTGGGCAATCGATGGAAATTGTCTTTAATGAACAAGACTTAATTGAAGCTACCGCTGAATTAGAGTTTTCCACTCACTCTCCTCTTTTGATTGATCAGTACATTAAAGGTATGGAAATTGAAGTGGATGCCATCAGTGATGGCCATGATGTTTTTATTCCAGGAATCATGGAGCATTTAGAACGAGCAGGAGTGCACTCTGGTGACTCCATCGCCTTGTATCCTCCCAGAAAACTTTATTCCGAAGTTCAGGATCAAGTGATTAAGATAGTCACCCAACTTGGTCGGACTCTACAAATAAAGGGTTTAATGAATCTTCAATTTATGTATAAAAAAGGTGAGCTTTACATTATTGAATTAAATCCACGTGCCTCCAGAACAATTCCCTTTCTCACCAAAATGACAAAAGTCCCTATCTCGCAAATTGCCACCCAAGTAGCCCTTGGATCAACTCTAAAAGAACTTGGCTACTCTAGTGGGCTGCACCCCTACCCTAATTTTTACTCCATAAAGGTACCAGTTTTTTCCTTTGAAAAGCTACCGGATGTAGAACCAGCATTGGGACCACAAATGAAATCAACCGGTGAAGTTTTAGGCAGAGATCAAAACTTTGCCATAGCTCTTTACAAAGGACTTTTGGCGCAAGGTCTGAAAATACCTCAAGCAGGCAATGTTTTGCTCACCATTAGTGATCGCTATAAAGAGGAAGTTTTGGAGTTGGCCCAAAGACTGTCTCAACTCAATTTTCAAATCAGCGCCACCGAGGGGACAGCTCACTTTTTAAAAGAACACAATATTGAATGCACTCTCATTAATAAAATCAGAGAACCTGCACCCAATTTATTAACTCTGCTGCGTGATGGCTACTTTGATATCATTATTAATACTCTCTCTCGCGGAAAACAATCCAATAGGGATGGATATTTACTGAGAAGAAAGGCTGCGCAAATGAAATTGCCTTTTTTTACTTCACTAGACACTGCTTATGCCTTTTTAGAAGTGCTGGAGCACCGCCATGTGGGGGTTCAATCATTATGAACCCGCTAAATCAAATCATCATTGCCTTAGATGGATTAGATGACTCTGAATTAGAAGATCTTTTGCCAAGAATTGCTCCTCACTTTAGCTGGGTCAAAGTGGGTATGGAATTATTTTATAGCAAGGGGCCTTCCATTCTAGAGCATATCCATCGCCAGGGATTTCAAATTTTTCTAGACCTTAAACTTTATGATATCCCCCAAACAGTTTACAATGCTCTAAAGCAGATCTCAAAGCTTCCAGTTTCCATGATGAACGTGCACCTCAGCGGTGGAGAGAAGATGTTGGCAGCAGCTCGTCAAGCAATTAGTTCATCCCAAAAACTCATAGGAGTCAGTGTGCTCACTTCATTTGATCAGGCCCAATGGCAAAAGGCCTATCAAACTCAGCGCTCATTAGATCAATACCTACAGTATTGCTTTGAACTTGCCGAAAAACACCAATTAGACGGAGTGGTCTGTTCTGCTCAAGACCTGAAACTACTGAATAAAAACCTGATCAGTATTTGTCCAGGTATACGCTTAAGTGCTCCCGCTCATGATCAAGAACGCATTGCCACGCCAATGCAAGCTTTTAAACAATCTGCCGACTTTTTAGTGATGGGGCGAGAAGTCACTCAAAATGAAAATCTTGAATTGTGGATACAAAAACTACAGGAGCACCTCAATGATTTCTCATTATCTTGAAAAGAATATTTTTCAAATTAGGCCTAATAGCCAATGGGCCAGTGGCATCATTGCCCCCTTTTACTGTGATAATAGGCAAATCCTTTCTGAGCCGCAAATATGGAAACAAATGATGAGTCAGATGATTCAACTGATTCAAACTCACAGTCCCGATGTTGAAGGCATTGCTGCAGTGGCCACAGGAGGAATTGCTCATGCTGCCTATATTGCTGCTCAATTATCACTACCTATGGTCTATATTCGCCCGCAAGCTAAAGATCATGGCAAGAAAAAATTAATTGAAGGAAAACTTAATGTAGATCGCTATATTCTCATAGAAGATCTTATTTCCACCGCGTCCAGCTCTCTTAAGGCAGTTGAAGAACTGCGCAGTCATCACAAGCAGGTCTTAGCAATTTATAGCCTTTTTGAGTATCAACTAAGGTTAGCACAACAAAACCTTAAACAACACAATATTCAAAATTATTCAGTGATTCAATTACAACAAATTCTAGCTCATTTAAACCCCAATAAAAATGAACAAGAAATCATAGACCAATTTATAAAAGAGCATTGCATTGATGACATTCTTAATTAAGCTATTACACTTATTACCTTCAGAGACAGCTCATCACCTAAGCTTAAGTCTTTTTCAGCACTTTCCTCTTTTAGCTCATCTTGTGAAAGCAAGAAAGTTTAATTGCTCATTTGATCATCCACTGTTTCACAATCCTGTTGGACTAGCCGCAGGCTTTGATAAAAATGCGATTGCCCTTAATTTTTGGGATCAAATTGGTTTTGGCGCCATTGAAGTTGGCACCGTCACCCTTCGGCCACAAATGGGAAATCCCAAACCTCGTATTTGGCGAATGGCGCCCCATTCACTACAAAATGCCATGGGTTTTCCCAATCAAGGAGCACAAGTTATTCTGAGCAGAATCAAAAACTACCGTGGAAAAACTCCCTTGGGAGTCAATATTGGCCTTAATAAAGACACACCGCAAGCACAGGCAGCTGAACACTATCGCCAACTCTATCAGATGTTTAGCCCTTATTGTCAGTACATGGTCGTTAATATCTCCTCACCCAATACTCAAGGACTCAGAGACCTGCACCAACTGTGCTATCTAAAAGAAATATTGCAGGAGTTACAAAAAACTCAACTGCCCACTCCCCTTTATTTTAAAATTTCACCAGATGAAGATTCCAACTCTCTTTTACCGCTATTGCAAACTCTTAAAGATCATCAAGTTTTTGGAGTTATCGCCACTAATACGACCAGCCAACTTTCTACAATTGGCGGCGTTTCTGGCCAGCTTTTAAAACCCTACTCTCAAAAAGTATGGACTCAAGCTCTTGCCTTTTGCCAAGAAGCTGACTTTGATCTGATTGCCTGTGGAGGCTTTTCAACTCATCATGATTTTTATGATTACTTTGAAAAAGGAGGTCAAGTCTTACAAGTCTACACTGCCTTAACCTATCATGGCTTTCATGTTCTCAGTGAAGCTTTTAAGGCCTATCAACTCATTGAAAAAAAGAATCTAGTTGCTCGGTGATATTCTTTTCGGCATTGCCGGTGATAAGCGAAATTTCCTTGACTAGTAATTGCCGGCAATACTCTAGCAGCTTTTTTTCGCTAAAACTTAATTTTTTTGAGACTTTTGTTAAAAGAAGGGATCTCATCACATCTGCAACCTCAATAATAGAACCCGAGTTTATTTTTTCCAGATACACTCTCTGCCTTCTATTCCAAGTCGATCGATCCACATCCACTTGATGATCTTGAAGTAATTGATAAACCGAATCTAGTTCATTCTCTTCAACTAAGGGGCGGATACCATTCTTATTATTAGCAGGCACCATAACCTTTAGTTCATTCATTAGGACGCGAACTTTATAGAAAAGATGATCTTGGCCTGATAGCTCTTTGCTCTCTATCGCTATGACTTGTGCCACACCATGTCCAGGACAAACTACATAATCACCAATTTCATATTGATTCAAGTAAACTCCTTTTGAATTTGCGCCATCATAACTATAAAACGCAGACAACTCAAGAGCTTGCGTACTTTTTATACACACCATGAAATATTTACAAAGTGATATTACAAAGTGTTTTTTAAATGTTAGTTAGGTATTTCATGAAGACAATGATTCTCTCTTATTTGATATTATTCTCTTTTTCTGTTTTGGCTCAAAGCTATCAAGGTACAGTGACTCGAAGTAATCTTGTTATTCGAGTTAATGATGTTTTCTCTACTGTCAGCTGGACAATGCTTGAACTCGAGAACGGTCAAAAATTAAATCTCTGTGCTAATATTCCTCTCAGATGTCAAAGACAAATCTGTTGCTTCAGCGATCGCTTTGATTCACTCATCGGCAGACAGATTAGTATCAAAGGTCATGTTCAACCTTCTCGTTCAATCTACCCTGGCATGAGTGAGCATAATCTTATTGTCAATTTAAGACCTAGAAGACTAGCCGATCAAGTCGATATACTTGATCAGCAAACTGAAATCAGAGGATTGGTCACAAGAGTCAGAAATGGTTTATTTAAAAGATCGCTTTTTTATGTTGATAACATCCAACTCAAACCAGGTCTATTGACTCGACTTCGATCTCTTGGCAATAAAGAGTGCGTGCTCTCTGGAGACTTGCAAGAAAACGTTTTAAGAGTCCACAAGGCTCGCTGCCTTAAGAAATAAATACACTGAACAGCCATAAAAACATGGCACTTTCCAGTCACTCAGCAATGCTTCTTTCCCTATTTCAGGGGGGTTCAGCGCTTTTTCTTATTTTTCTTTATAATCTGAGCTATGAAAACAAAACCTTTCTTATTCTTAGTTTTTTTAGTCTCTTGCTCTGATCAAGGTGGTCAGTATCAACGCTATCTCAGTTTGCCTATCCCAGAAAATCCTATCGCAGAAGATCCTATTGCAACCCCCACTCCTCCTTCCCAGGATCCTTCTCCTCCAGGATTACCACCAGAAGTCCCACCAGGTGATGGTACTCTACCTGAAATTGATCCCGAAGCTCCTAATGCTCCCTTGTGCCAAGAATACCTTGAGTTTTGCAATCTGCCAGAAGATCATCAATTCTTATTAATGGTTTTTGATGCGGGAGGCATAGATGGTTTTATGGGGCCCAATGGTGAACCCCACCTTGGCCTCTATCCACCGTCTCAAGCTTTTATCGATGCTATGCTCGATCGCCACACTAGAGAAGATGGCAGTCTTGCTCAGCATCTTGGTGAATTTGATCGTCGCAGAAGATATGCCCACGATCGCTATATTCTAGCGGAAATTAATTTGGAAAATGTCATCGATTGGGAAAGTGAAAAAATTCACTGTGCTGCGGCCACCGTAACTGGTCGCTTTCGCAGTGGACTCTTTGACACAGACTCTTTTAGTGCTGATGTTGTTCCTTATGGCAGTGAAGTCGGAATTCGTGATTACCAACAAGAGCTCCCCTACTTTGCCAGTGCTCATTTTAATATTAGCCGAGACAATGTGTTGTGGCGCAGTGAAGATTACTTTGGTTTTGATCAAGTTTTCAATGCGGGAATCTTACTCAATAACACTCCCCTGGACAATATTGTCTCTTATCGCACCTCGGATCATAATGGACTAACTTGGCTTGAGGCCATAGAACATTACCAATCAGTTCGATTGCACTATCAAGATGATGCTGATATCGAGACCGCTCAATTTTGCTTCTACTACGGTAGCCGCTAAATTAATAAGGCAGGCGACAGCCCTCAACCGTTAGATCAATTTTGCCATTTTGATTAAGGCAGCTGTAGATCCAATAGGTTTGTTGTCCATAGCGGGCCTGTTGTCGAACAGTAATTTGTCCAGTTTGATCTACTTCACAGGGATTATGAAGCGAACAGCGAGCACCACCAGTATAAGAGGTATTATTAACTCCGATGACTGTCCGAGTGCCTCTTTCAATGAGTGGTGAGCCAGATGTTCCGCCTATAGTATTACAACCAGGTGTATAGCGAATCGAATCACTCCAGGCCCAACGATCTTCTTTAAGCTTAAAGACAAATTGATCAATATCACATTGATACAAACGACTCCAATAACCTGAAACTATATCGATTGGCGTTCCTTCTCGAGGTCTTTGTGAACTCAGTACAAAAGGCCTGACTCCGGTTCGTTCCAAGATCTCATCATAGGTTTCATTAAGCTCATACAGAGCAAAATCAGTTTTGCTCATAGTGGCATAAACTAAGTATTGAGCTCGCACTCTATAACTTCTGCGATTGGTATCATAAAGAGTCATTGATCGATTATTGGCCTCATAAACAATTTGCTGGTCAGGATTGAGAAAACCTCGTCTTAAGCAATGGCCATTAGTTGCCACCAATGCGTAGTCACTACTGGCTTGACCTTCTAGTGTGACTAAAGCAGCAGAACAATTGGAAAGTTTCACAATGCCTTCAAAGTCAATATTATTATGTCTAGAGCTTAAGAGAAGCGGTTGATGATCTTGCTCTTCAATCAATGGCAGCGAAAAGGCCAACACAGATGTTGATACAAATAATGATAACAAAATAACAA
>SKGZ01000104.1 GCA_007117175.1 Bacteriovoracales bacterium
GCAATTTTCGACAATGACGAAATTACCCAGATTCAAAATGATATTGAAGATCTACCCGTCAGTGACAGTATTGCCGATTATGTCGTTAGAATTCTTAATTACACAAGGCAGAGCCCACAAATGAAATCACTAAGTCCCAGAGCTGGACAAGATCTCATCGCTATGGCCAAGGCTAATTGTTATCTCAATCAAAGAGAGCAGGTCTTACCAGAAGATATTCAATTTGCACTATCGCCCTGTTTAATCCACAGAGTTTGTGAACCAAGCACAAACCAAGGGATTAACTTTATTAATGAAATACTTGAAAATGTTAACTTATACACATGAAGCTCACACGTTTTTTTTTAAACAAACTCAAAAACAACAAAACTTATATCTACCCAACTTTTAACGGCTGGAAGTTTTTATCTTTAACTCTCATATTATTAATTGCAGGGATCTTATATCAGTCTAATTTCTTGCTTCTTTTTGATCTTTTCATCTTTAGTTTTTTCATCTGCATGATGCTCTATACCCATGAAAATATACGGCCAATCAACATTAGAATCATAAAAATCAATGATGGCTTTGCCGATGAATACGCCTCTTGCATTCTTCAAATAGAGAACAAATATTCACAAAGCTATCACATACAATTGCAGATCCATGACAAACAAATCAACCTAGACAACATTGAGTATCAACAAAAACAAATTCATGAAATCTCTTTTAAATTACCACCACAAAGAGGAGTACATGAGTTCAACCTTAAACTTAAAACAGACTTTCCATTTGGGCTCTTTCGCTCTTTCAGGATCATTGAAAAGAATATTAAATTCTTAGCGTACCCTAAGCCTATCATGGATCAACAGCTTTCACCTGAGCTCAATCTTTATTCTATCGCAAAAGAAGAGGGTGAAGAGCTTGAAATTGCTACTTACCAACCAGGTATCCCTCTTGCTAGAGTCCTTTGGAATAAGAGTCACAAAGAGCTTAACTATCGAAAAATTCAACCGGCTCAAGAAGTCCCCTTATTAAATGCATCACTTCAAAAAGAAAAAGATCTTGAGGCAACACTCAGAACAATCTCATACTGGCTCAAAAAATTTCAACACTCAAAAAAGAACTTACTCTTAAAGCTTGATCAAAAGAACATATTACTTTCTAACCAAGAAGATTATCAGCGTGAACTTAAAAAACTCGCACTATTTCATATTTAAGATTTTTTGCTACGCCTTGGTTTTAATGAACCTTTTTAGCGTGCTCGAGTTACTTCCAAGTGAAATTGTCTACACTGCCGTTTTAATTGTTTTCGCATCGATCGTCCCCCTTCCCAAAACCATCAATCTTATTGCTCGAATGAGTGTATTAACAGCAATACTATACTTACTTAAAGTCACTTACATCCCCTTTTTAGATACTGAGTGTTTTATCTCGCTCATTCTCTTGCTGAGTTCGTTAAAACTCTTTGAACTAAAAAACAATAATGATTTTTTTAATCTCTTTCTGATTCTTATTTTGAGCGAAGGATCTCTACTTCTATTACATCCTACATTTTTTATGTTGGTGGCCTCTGTTGCAAAAATGATTCTCTATATTATTCTTCTACTCAAAATCAACCATGTTCAATTTCGTCATCTCAGCCTAAAAAGAATTTTTCTTTATTCTTTACCCGTCATTCCGCTAACACTTATTCTGTTTTCTGTCTTGCCAAAAAGACATTATCCAATTCCAGCTTTAAACAAGCAATTCTTTGCCGGCAGTCAACTCAGCGAAAGCACTCTAGATTTCAATCGCCTCGGCCAACTCAATCTTTCTGATAAAACACTCTATACTATCTTTGACCTCCCACTGGAATATATCGAAAGTTACTGGAGACAAACAGTACTATGGGTTGAACGCAACAACTTGTGGAAAAGTGCTAATTATAATCTAAAAACCACCACTGAAGATTATGATGGAAACGCTATCTCATACCAAGTGAAATCTCATTCCCCTTATCAAAAGCCAATTACTCTTAATTACCCCAGTGTTATCACCGGCCTTAATAATCTTGAGTCATACCTCGATCATACTTTCAGCCTACAAAATCAAACTATGAAATATGATTACCTGACTCAAAGCTACCCTGAAATTAATTTCAATCAATTTAACAATGAAATAAAAAGAAAGATAAAAACACATGATGAACTTTCCACAAGGCTTAAAGACTTTTTAAGTAAATTAAAGCACCCAAATCCAGAAACTAGTCTTAAAAAACTTATTCAGGCTTACTCGCAGCTACAATTAAGATACTCTGAAAATCCTCCAGGCTATCCCTCAATGGAGGACTTTCTGCTCAATCAAGGAGAAGGTTACTGTTCTCATTTTGCAACTAGCTTTGCCCTACTGGCTCGTCATCTCAATATCCCCGCAGTTGTAGTCACAGGTTTTTATGCCGGTGAATATAATGAATACGGAGGCTATCTTAAAATCAGAGAAAAAGACTCTCACGCTTGGGTAGAGGTCTTTATAGGTCATAAGTGGAAACTCATTGATCCCACCCTACTAGTTGAGCCCTCTCATTTCGATGATTTACTTGAAAAATCAAAAA
>SKGZ01000288.1 GCA_007117175.1 Bacteriovoracales bacterium
CTCTGATTATCTTTTCAAGTCTTGCCAGTTGTTGTGAGCGAAACTGATAATCTAATGTACTGCCAGTGAGAAAGTAATCTCTTTGTTGCTGTGCAATTTCTTTAATTGTCATACAGATTATCCAATAAATTCACGGCAACATCTTTAAGAGCCCCTTTTTGCTCAAGAGTTCCCATTAACCCATAGATTCCAGCAGTTTTTTGATCACTTCCCGATGAGCTAGCACCCTTCTTGGCCTGTCCTCCTGCTACTTGCTGAATAATTTTATTAGGTAAAATTCTGACCATGGAGTGAATAAAATTTTTCTTCACCTGACTTATTTTGGTATTTTGACTTTTAGCTTTCTGGTGACATTGCTTAAGATCCATCAAGAACTGATCACTGACTCGATGATGAGCATACATGACAGTGAGGTGAAGACTGGCCGGAGTGGTGTTGCGATCAAAATGCCAACCCTTTTGTCCCATTAAATCAGCTAATTCATAAATATCACAATCATCACTGGCAATACTTAAGATACTGGCCTGGGGATTTCCTAGCACTTTTAACCCCTCGATTTGATTAATCCCATTTTGTAGTTTTAAAGTGGTACTTCTCACAATAGTAAAGATTTCTTTATAACCTTCTTCTCCCAGATAATTCAACACCGCCCAAGCCGCAGCAATGGCCCCTCCTGGTCTGGTTCCTAAAATAGAAGGAGAAATATAGATCCCTCCACTCCAATTAGTGGTGCAAAAAAACTGGTGCTTTCTCAACTCTCTTGAGTTGTATAAAATCACTGATGCGCCCTTGGCGGCATGGCCATATTTATGCAAGTCAACTGAAAGGGAAGTCACCCCCGGAACAGATAAATCAAATGGCGGTAATTTCACTCCTAGTTTTCTATAGAATGCCAAGACAATACCGCCAATACAGGCATCTACGTGACAAAGAATTCCATGTTTTTGGGCCAATTGAGCAATCTCACTCACTGGATCAATCACTCCTTGGGGGTAGGAGGGAGTGGAGGCAAAAAGTTGAATGGTGTTTTCATTCATATGCTTTGCCATTTCTTGCGCGCTCACTTCAAACGTTTGATGATCAACTTCTACTGTGATGAGTTTAATTCCAAAATAATGACAGGCCTTATTGCAGGCAGGGTGAACACTACTGGGGGCAATAATCTCTGGCTCTTTAATTTCAGGTTTATGAACTTTGGCCCACTCTCTAGCAGATTTAACTGCCATTAAAATACTTTCACTTCCTCCAGAGGTCATATTGCCACAGCTTTGCTTAGTTCCACCAAGTAAATTTTTAGTCATGGAAACCACTTCATTTTCCATATTCTTTAAGCTGGGAAAAGCTGCTGGATTAAGAGCGTTTTCAGAAATATAAAGTCCGTAGGCTTCTTTCATCACTTCATACAATTCAGTATGACCTTGATAGACTAAGCAAAAGCATCGCCCATCTTCCCATTTAATATCATTGGCCTTCATATCCTTTAGTCTTTTAAGGATTTCTTCCTTACTTGATTTTTGCGCTGGCAATTGGCATTGACTCACGATGATACTCCTCTTATGACTAGAATCTGATCTGTGCTAAAAATTATAACCGATTTTGCTGTTATAAAACATGGTGGAGGAAAATTCCAAGAAATGTCCCAAGGGCAACTCCCAGTGTGGCCACTGCAATTCCCGGAGCAATTAAATCCTGACGATTGAGGTTTTTTCCAATGAGAATCACAAAGGGCGGTCCAAAGATACTGGCCATATGCGAGATTAAACTTGAGTGAAAATCTAATTTAAGAAATTTGCATAAAATAAAGTAGAGTAGTCCGTTGAGCAATAAAACTAATACAATAAAGTAAAAGATAAAAAGAGCATTGCTGGCCATTTCTTGTAAATTAACCTGCATGGCAATACTTAAGCAAAAAACTAAAATAAAGTATTCTCCCCATTGATCCGCAATTTCTGTTTTTTCAAAACGATGAAAAGAAGCACTGATCAGACTCACCAGTGTGAGTGAGGCAATCAGGTAGGTGGCATGAATCTTAGCAAAGAATAAATAACTGCTGGCAAGGCAAAGAGCATTAATCATCAGCATCAGTGCTAAAAATGGCAGGGCCTTTTTTTGAAATAATTTTTCGCTGATTCCAAGAGTCTCATTTTCTAGCTGCTCCCGCTGGCCATAGGCCTTGGCTAGCTTCATGGCAATGAATAAGTAAAAGGCACCGATTAGAAAATCATAACTCATAATACTAAGATAGACATGCTCGGCAAAGCCTAGGGCAACGTACAGAGAACTTAAGTTCACCGTTCCTCCGGTGAAAAGAGCAACTGTTGCTGCCGGTAAAATTTTATCGGCTGAAGAAAAGTAAAAAATCACCAGCACGGAGACCGTTACAGTGATGATTGAAAGTAAAAATGAGAGCAACACACTGGGGCTGACTTGAATGAGTCGGGAGAGTTTGCTGTTCATCAATAATAAGGGCAAGCTGAGGATTAAGCTGATCTCACTGATCTGCTGGATGCTTTCATGGTTGATCAAAAAAGATGCTAGAAAACCTATCAGGTAGCAAATAATAGCAGGACCTAAATTTTGAATGATTGCTAGCCGTTTTTGTACTTGTAAAATCACTAGGGGGATAACTAAACACAGTGACCATATCAAAAGGCTCATCATATTGCTATGATGAGCCAAAAAGACTTATTGTTCAAGCTTTGCTAAGAACTAAAGATTCTCGATAAGATAATCTTTGAGATGCTTTTTAAAGGCGATATTCTTTTCAGTGACTCTTTTTGTTACTTTGCCATTATGTCGATTGACTTGACGATTATGGCGGCGAGCACTTCTTTGAATTTTCTTAGGGGCGTCTTGGTCCACTGTCATCATGCTTTGATAACTAAGTTCGTCTTCATCATATCTTAATGATCCATCACAAAGAATTCCTGACTCATTAGCGTCTAAGATCATCTGAGCAACCTCTTGTGCACTGACTTCCGGAACTTTTTTGTTCACCTGTTGATAGAGTTTAGCAAACTCTTTTTGTGCGCGACTCATTTCTTTTAAGAAATCTCTAGCCGCTTTCACTTGCTGACGGTTGCTACGCTTAATTTGTCTGTTCTGGCGACGGATTTGTCTTTGTTCTTTTCTTGAAAGTTCTTCATCAATTTCTTGAATGGATTGCAGCACATAGTCATAGCTGGGACGTTCAATTTGTTCACTGACATACTGTGCTTCACTAATGATTCCTAAAATTTTTTGAGTGCGAGCATCGTGGATGTTATTTTCTGCTATCCCCGCAAGAGGCATTAAGAAGGGATAGGCGATATATCCTGCAACTCCAAAAAGTGCAGAAGTAACGATCCATACACTGACTGTCGCTCTTGTATTATCGTGAAACTTCAAAATCTTACTTTCATAGTTTTTCTGGTACTGCTCAACGCAGCTATTGCTAGCCTGTGCACTTTGTAAAAAGTAGGTCATCAGACTCAAGGCTAAGACACAATTTTGGATGAGTTTCATAAGAGTACTCCTTTTTTGTTGGTTAAAGTGGTAGCCACTTATACCGAAAAGGATATTAATGTGTCAAACAAAAAAGAAATGGCAAGAAATTCGCCGTGATTTACATCAGAGAGCCGAATTAGCTGGACAAGAGCAGAGCACTGCAGAATATTTGCTGCAAATTTTAGACTCCATGCAGGTGGATGAACTGAAAACAGGACTGGCCGGTCACGGGATCATTGCCACTTTTGTGGGGGCAAAGGCTGGGCCCAGTATTGCCATTCGCGCAGACATGGATGCACTGCCTATCCAAGAGGACAAGAGTCTTGTTTATCACTCCTTTAATGAGCAAGTCTCCCATAAGTGTGGTCATGATGGTCATATGAGTATTGCTCTAGCGGTGTGTGATTGGTTTGCTCAAAATAAAGATCAAATGAAGGGGCGCTTGGTAGCCATTTTTCAGCCGGCAGAGGAGACCGGAGAGGGGGCAGCCTTGATGTTGCAGCACTTGCCTACAATTGATTACTGTTTGGGACTGCACAATATCCCAGGTGAAAAGTTAGGTAAGCTTTTAATCAGTCATGAGATTTTTGCCTGTGCTTCTGCTGGCATGAAGGTGAATTTACCTGGTATTAGCTCCCATGCTGCTGAGCCGGACAAGGCCAGTAATTTTTATCCTCATATTCAGGGCCTTTATGATTTAACTCAGAGTTTATGCTGTGATCAAGAAAATGAAAAATTTCAAGTAGTGAGTTTAACCTATTTGCAAGTAGGACAGAGGAGTTTTGGTTTAACCCCTGGGCCCAGTGAGATTTACTTGACACTCAGAAGTTACAGCGACCAACAGATGAATCATATCAAGGCCAAGTTAGAAGAATTTTTTCGGCCATTGAAGGCCAAAATTGAGTATTGTGAAGTCTTTCCGGCAGTGGTGAATTCTGGTGATTTGGGGCAATTGGCCCAAGCAGTTGCCAGTGAAAAACAAATTGCATTTCAAGTGATGGACTTTCCTTTTCGTTGGTCAGAAGACTTTGCTCATTATCAAAAAGTGAGCAAGACATTTTTTTGGGGCATTGGCTCTGGGCAAGATCAATTGCACTTACACCATCCTGATTATGATTTTAATGACGAGCTGGTTGAAAAAGCACTTTATTTTTATCAAGCCTTTTTGATTCAATTACAAAATCAATAACTCATCTTAATCATGGCCTGGGGGGCGTATTCATTGCGATTGCTCAATTGGTAGCGATTAAGGGCCACTAAGAGCTCGATTCCAATTTCCAGTCTGTCAGGCTTTCCGTGTAAGAGATAACCCAGATCGTAGAGAAATTGTGGCTGGGTCATGAGAAAGCGTCCTTTGCGGTCGATCATGGGATTGAACTCTTGCTTAGTGCCATTACCGTCAAAGGGAGCTGCCGCTAAAAAGCCAGTGAATTTATAGCGAGTGAGATCACTGAGAGTCCAGCTCATTTGCCAAAAGGTTCCAATTTGAAATCCCACTCCATTGCGATTGGGATTGTCTCGCAAAACAGTATTGAAACTAAAGAAATCAAATCCAGGAAGAGCTAAGTCATATTGTAGACCATAGAAATAATTGCGAAAGTTAAACTGTCCATAACCTGAACCATTTTCCAGTTCAAGTCTAATAGAGACGTCTTTAATCACTCCATAACTCCACTTACGACCAGTTAAGGAACTCAGACTAAAGGTGGGGGAGATTCCACCAAAGAATTGATTGGAGTCTCCTCTTGAATCAGAAAAAGGTTCGGTGATGTCATAGTAGAAAAAAACTGTTCCGTGATCCCAGACTCCAAAGTGTTCAATAGTCATGGTGAGTTTTTTGGAATCATAGCCTAGGTCATCGCGAAAATTATTTCCCCATAGAAACGACACCGATGTGGCGTGGACATTCACACTGAGAAAAATAAGCAGCAGGATAAGTTTTTTGATCATAGTTGACTTCTTTTCTTTCTTTTGTGACCAGAAAGTAACCTAGCAAAAAACTCTGCATCTGAGGAGAATAAAAATTTCCCGTGGCAAATTGACACCAAAAAATGTGCTATCATGGGGGATATGAAAGGATTGAATGTTATAATATTTTTCTTGCTTTTCTCTGCTTGTAGCCGCTTGGATTATCGGGCGCAAGATTTTGCTGGAAATGTCAGGGGGAGTTTATCAGTGTTGAGCGAGTCTGATCAAACCTGCTTTCAAGTGACCTTACAGGCAGTGGACTTTTCCAGTGAGCAATTGGCTGCCCAAAATTGGTATTTTATGATCAATGGTCAAAAGCATGATCGATCTGTAGCCAGTGATCTGACTTCTCAAAAGAAGATCGCTCCTTACGGTTTTTATCACCTTGGAAGTGGTCAGGTTCAAACCTGCCTATCGATTGATGAGGCCAATGAGGTTCAAAGCTTGGTGCTTAAAAGCCATGACTCACCCTACGGCCGGGGTGCCCGTTTAGTCTTTGATTCTATTGAATTTTAAATTCAACTGTTTTTCGAATCCACTGTTCTTGGGGAAAGTATTGTTTGGGAAAAATCCATTTTTTGACCGCACTCATGGCCGATTGATCTAAAACGGCAAAACCTGATGATTTTTCTAATTGGATATTGGCAATCTTGCCTGTGGGTTGAACTAATAATTTAAGAGCAACGATTCCCTGTTGCCCCCTGCGCTTTGCGCTGAGTGGGTAGTGGGGTTTGATATAGTGAGTTGGATCCACCTCATCTAATTGGTTAGCTTCTGAGGGATTTTGCTGGCTAGCTTGAGCAGTGCTGGCAGCTGGAGCCTTTTGGCTTATTTTCTTTTCAGTCACCTCAGCTTGCTTTTCAAATTGTAATTGCAGACTGTAGCGTGCTGCTTTAACCTTAAAAGTCTGAAGCTGACCGATTACAATTGAGAGCAGTAAGAGGTGGGCCAGCACCACTAGTGTGCAGCAGGTAAAGAATGGTGAAATAAGTAAGTTTTGTCTCATTTTCAATTTCTATCTATAACTAAAATAACGCTTCTATGCCAGCTAAAATTGTCAAAGGTCTTCCCGGCCGTGGTCCGTAGGCATGGCGAGAAACCATGTAATTTTCATTGGTTAAGTTGAGGGCACTGAGCACGAATTGAGTATTTTTATTGAGTTGGTAATTGGCCTGTAAGTCAATGGTGAAAAAGCTATCAATGGCGCCAATGCGCAAGTCTTCACTGGTGCGATCGCGATTTTCTGCGGTGCTCCAAACTGAACTGGTGTAATTAAGAGTTGTATTGACAGAAAAATCACCCATGGCCCAAAGGTAATTAAGGTTGAAAAGTGTGTCTGGAATATAGGGGCTGCGATTGCCCTTTTGTCCTCCATTAAAAAAGGAGCCACTGGCCTGGGAATTAGCATCGCTTGCCAGCACTGACTGGGTGTAGGTGGCAGCGAGGGTGAGTATTTGCTGACTTTTCAGTTGAAACTCATCACCTATATTCCATTGCAGTTGGTATTCGAGACCATAGCTATTGATATCTCCGGCATTTTCAGAAACAGAAGAGCCAGTGATGAGGTTTTCCGGAATATAAAGATCCTTAAACTGGGAATAAAATAAGGTGCTATGGGAGTGAAGAGTGGGTCTTAATTGAGCGCGATGCCCCAGCTCAAAAGATAAAGAGCGCTCTTCTTGAATTTGATTGTGAATAAAGTCTTGTGGTGAGGGCAAAGACACCCCTTGAAAAAGCCCTGCATAGATTTGATGGGCAGGATTGACTTGATAGCTAGTGCCAACTCCCGCAGTGAGCACTTCTAGTCTTTGGTGGGCAATTTCTTGAGTTTGACGATTCTTGGTTTCAAAGCGAACTGACTCAAAACGAAGCCCTGGAGTGAAGTTCCACTTTCCAAACTCAATAGAGTTTTGCAAGTAGCTGGAGATGGCCTTGGCTGATTCTTGACGATCCATAGGTTGTCCTAGGGTGACGCTGTCTACATTTCCCCCTGCATTTTGTTGGTAGAGGTGAGAGGCATCGTTTCTTTGTATAAAATCATAATGCAGGCGAAGACCTAATTGCCATTCTTGAGAGTGAGAATAATAGTTTTGCTTCCACTTAAGAATTTCATCTACTCCCATGGATTGATAGCTGCGATCATTGTCTCGGATGGTGAGTTCTCCCGCTCTTTGACCGCGCAGTACTTGTCGACCATTTTCTGAAGCTAAGGTAAGGGCCAGATTTTCCCCATCCACTCGATCGAGCTTGCGCCAATTGCGATTAAATTGATTCCAATAAACAGTGGAATGCAAAGTGAGTTCAGGAGTCCACTCGATGAAGTGGCGCAGATAGGTGCGAGTTTGTCTGGAATCAAAATGATCAAAACGAGTGGCGTGGTAGCGCTGAAAGGGATCTTGTTGAAAGTCCTCATCACTCAGTCCGAGATAAGTTTCATTGGCATCCAGTATGGATTGGCCGAATTTGAATTCAAAGCGCTGATAAAGTCCACTTTGAGTTTCATAGCGCAGTAAAACCTGGGGCTCAAATAACCTCATTCCAGTGTGCTGAGGGCCTGCGGTGCCGGATGGAGAGTTGATGGTTTTAAAGCCATCGTTTTGTCTTTGGTAGAGTTCTAGCTGATAACTCAGCCCTGCATGGGAGTCTGAAAATTGTAAGTGATTTTTCATTTCACTTTGATTACCCATAAAGGAGCGGGCCTTGAGACTTCTTTCTAGTGTAGGGGTGGCACTTTGAAAGTTAATGACACCGCCGGTGGTTTGCGGGCCGTATTGAATCTGAGAGGAACCTTTAAGAATTTCCATGGATTGCATGCGATCCACATTGGGGAAAAAATAAGCGGCGGGAGCACTGTAGGGGGCAGGAGCAATTAAGACACCATCTTCCATTAAGGTGAGCTTAGAACTGCGATTGGGATCAACTCCTCGCAAGCTTATATTGGGAAAAAGGCCTAAACCGTCTTCTTCTCGCAGATAGACTCCAGGAACTTGCTTGAGTATGCGATTGACATCCGCACTTTGGTGTTTTTCAATTTGTTCCCGCTGCAAAAAGCTACCTGAGCCTTGTAATTGGCTTTCTTCTTCTTTGGAGCCAATGACTGTGATATCTGCAGCCAGCACTGGCAGAGTGAATGCAAATAAGAATAAAATGAACATAGCATCACTATGCTATTCATTTTGTTTGGCATGTCAAACAAAATGAAGTAGTGGCGAACTTACTGCATTTGTTCTTTGAGTGTTCGGCAATAATTTTCAGTTTGTTCAATATGTTCAGATTGGGTTCTAATATTGGCCAAAACTGCTGCCAGAGTGGTGCGATCGGCTGGGTTATCCTTATTACCAAAGAGGTGAAAAGTAATGGTTTCCACCGCACTGGGAATCCTTCTATTGCGAATTAAGAATTTAAAAACACTTTTGGCATACTGTTCTGCTCCGGGATTAATTCTGCTGATAATATTCACGATGGCGGCTTCAAAGTGAGTGTCATAAGCATAATCGACTTCATTGGGCTCCATGCGATTAGTGAGACTGACATCAAAGCGTGTAATAGTTGACTCAATATTAAAAAGACCACCATAGACGCTAATAATATCATTAGCTCTCATAGGAATAGTTTCATCTGCACAGGTGCGAGCAAACATTTCTAGTTGTTTCACCATTTCAAAAGAGTCCCGTAAGCGATCGCGAGCTTGGTTAGCCTGGTGAAAGCTCATGAGGCGGGGAAGGTATTCACTGTAGCTAAAACTTGGACCTTGCTCTGGTTGAATCATTTCTTCTAGGATGACAAAGAAATGTTGTCGAAAGCATTGCACCTCATAGGTCTGTACATCTCGACCGTCAATTTGATAGACTGTCATAGGGCAATAGCGCTCCATTGCACTCATGATATTGTCTTCCATGGATTTAGCTGTCACAATTTGCAGGGCAAACTCTACGGCTTCAACCACTTCAATCACTCCGTCATTATTGGATTGAGCTTGAAAAAGATCACTCATCATATAAGCATTTTCGGCAGTGATGACTTCTAAACTTTCTGTGACAATCTTAAGTTCAATCAGTGGTTTCTTTAGTTCTTCAATAATTTCTTGTAACTGAAAAGCAGTGAGTGTGGCAGCGTAATCCTCGCCTTCAGCGCATCGATTGTCTATTGTATTGCCGTTACTATGAGTGATAAAGCGATCATCGTCACAGGGCATTTTGTGCTCATAATAGCGAAAGGCCAGCTCTATCAGAGATTCAAAAAGAGCGATTTCTGTCAAACCCGAGGCATTGCGAGCAAAGGTATTTCCAAAATAAGCTGCAGGGGCATTGCCTTTAAAATAGCGATAGTTTTTAACCACTCTGATAAAATCATTAAAAAATTGGTGTGA
>SKGZ01000113.1 GCA_007117175.1 Bacteriovoracales bacterium
ACACCTTGGCGATGATGAGGGCAAATATCAACAGGCTGATTCGGCGAACCTGGTGTACCACCAAAAAACCTGAAATGTTGCAGTATCATCTGGAAGTCTATATGGATTATCACAATAGCTCTTTGATCGCTTAGTACTCTTCATCTAAATTTCTAGTTCAAGTCATCTTCTAAGTAAAAAAAGCAATTAAGACTCAATTGGGTTGGGAAAATAAAATTTTAAGTGAACATCAACACTCTGTGCTGGTCATGGGTGTGGGCCAGTTTGGAGGGTATCCCTGATCATAGGAAGAGTTTGAGTCCAGCGAATATGACTATCAAAACTTGATCCAATATAAACCAGTGATGAATCATTGCGAAAAAGATTCATGCCATTCAACCCAAAAAACTGATCTCCATTGGGATCACGAAGAATGATTTTTTTCACTTCCCGAATTTGCCCTTTATCACTAATATCCCAAACTGAGAGAGCATCATTTTGACCAATCAACAAATAATCATCCAGTATAATTGTGCGAGAGAAAATTCCTATTGGCTGATCAAGTGTAATTGTTGCTATTTGACGAGGCTGAGATGAAGATTCTTCCAATGAGTAAACTTGTAATTCTGAGTGATTATAACGATGAGCCAGTAGGTACTTATCGCTACTGGCCAGACGAGAGGGGTGAGTTAACGATGGAACTCGTTTAATCTCCTCCCACTTTTGATTCTCTTCATTATGACTTAAAATATAGATTTCATTAGTAGAAAAACTCGCCACATAGACATAACCATTCTGATAAGTCACACCTGTTGCCATACTCTCTAAGGCGAATGTTTGTATTAATTGAGGCTGATTGAGTTCACTAATCGAAACAATGGCCAAATGCCTACTGGCACTATTTGCTACAAAGAGTGTGTCTACTCCATTACTGCTCAAATCATAATAATGATTCGGGCTAGGCAATTCAAAGGTATTTGCCAGTCTTGGATTTGCCCGATCACTCCAATCAAAAATTAAAAGTTGGCCAATATTGCTGGCAATATAAACATAATTTCCCACGCTGATTAAGGTTTGAGGTGCTCCATAGGCCGTGGTTATAAACGATCGAATGAGTCCTAATGAATAGGGATTCTTTCCTGAGACAAACTTCACTCCCTGTGAATCAATCACGGCCAGGTAGTTTGAATCTGCAGCCAAAGCATGAACCTTGTAAAACCTAGAACTTGTTAGCGGGTCTTGAGGTGAATCAAAATCCTCACTGCGCAATCGAGGGATACTGATTTGCACTTTAGTACTGACAGTGTGTTTGCCATTATTTAACTTCACAGTATAGGCTTTACTTTCCATAGATTGCAAAGCAATACCGCTGATCGCACAAGTTTCTAGCTCAATCTTCACGCCCCTTGGTAACTTTGGCTCAATTGAGCAATGAGCACTGCTGCCATCACCTAAGTCAAATAGACTGGGTACCACTTTACTTTCTTGACCAATCACTAGTTTTTGATCTTCTTCAGAATATTTTAGCTGCGGCAAATGAGTTCTGACTTGCAAGCGAATTTCGGTGCGAATATTTCTTGTCCCAATAACGGCAATGACTCGATAAACCTGCCGATTACTTGCCAGCTCTGGTGTGCCCACTATCTCACATGTTCTCGAATTTAAACTTAAGCCTGGCGGTAAACTGGGTATGACTCGACAAATAGAAACTGGAAATCGACTAAAGTCATGTCCTTCTAACGCTAATTGAAAAAACTCTCCAACTTGCAATTCCAGATCACTGACAGCATAGGAGAGATTAATCACCTCAGAGTTTCCCCCTGAACCTCCACCGCCTGCTGCTTCACCCTTATCTTTGGATGAAAAACAAGATTGCAAGAACAAGCTGAGAAAAAGAGTCAAGTAAACCACTGATTAAGCCTCCATGCATGATTGAATTAAGGCTAGCTTATCATTTTTTTAAAAAATATTAAAAGGAGGTCAAATCGTCCCTTAATTATAAATTCTAAGCATTTAACCGATAAGATTGTATGAAATTAAGCGAAGTACGATATTTGTTATTTTTATTCTCTTTTTTAATTTCAATTAACATTCAAAGTAGCTATGCTGATCCGAGCCTGCCAGAACGCAGTATTGCCCAAAGGGTTAGTTACGAAAGCTATCTTGAGCGTCCTGACATTCTAACTTTAGAGCCCCAAGAACACTCCCGGTTACCTAAACCCCAATTTTGGGAAAAACTAAAGCCTGCAAAAGTGGAAATGATTGCTATGTTGACGCAGCTCTATCCAGATCGAGAGTTTTATTTCCTAGCAAGAGACGCTGAAACTCTCTATGACACTGCTCGAGTTCTCTATCGCGATCAGCCTGAGCAACTAAAAAAATTTCATCTACTTAATGTCTCTCGAAACAGTATGAGTAATCGTTACTTAGTGCAATACCTCAATGATAATGGAATTACCCCGCAAAGATTAGACGATGGTCTTAAAGTTTTATTTATAGATACTGGTTTTTGGGGATCAATACCTGAAGCCATTACTGAGAAATTCAGCAAAAAATATCATCATCAATTAGAG
>SKGZ01000296.1 GCA_007117175.1 Bacteriovoracales bacterium
AGATTTTTGGGTATGTTGGACATTGAAGGAGTTATTTCTAGTTGATAAAATTAAAGATCATTTAACTTTCAAGGGAGGAACCTCTCTATCCAAAGTTTATGGACTTATTAAGCGTTTTTCAGAGGATATTGATATTTCTATTAAAAGATCATTCTTTGGGTTCCTTGATGAAAAAGAGCCAATGAATGTTTCTAAGAAAAAAGCCAAAAAGTTAATTGAAGATCTAGGGGATGAATGCAAAGCGTTTATTCAGGAAGATCTTTTTATAAAACTTAATGATGTATTTGCTCCAAAAATGAAAAAAATGGGCGATTGGAAGTTGGAAATTGATCCCGACGATAATGATGGACAGACGATACTTTTTCATTATCCAAAGGTGACTAAGTCTCAATCTACCTATGTCAGACCAATAGTTAAAATTGAAATGGGTGCAAGGTCGGATCACTGGCCAGTTAGTATGCAAAGTATATTTCCATATATCGAAGAAATAATGCCGGAAAAAATGAAGGGGATGAAGGCACAAATTAGAGCGTTAAATGTGGAGAGAACATTTTGGGAAAAAGCGACTATCCTTCATAAATATGCTCATTACCCAGAAGACAAAGTGGTGCCAGAACGACAATCAAGGCATTATTACGATTTTTATTGTTTACTTCAATCAAGTGCCAAAGATAAAGCTTTGAATAATATAGACTTGCTAAACAAAGTGACAGAGCACAAAGCTTTATATTTTCGCTCTGGATGGGCCAACTATGACACAGCTGCAAAAGGCACTTTAAGGACTATTCCAGAAAAGAGAGTTCTGAGTGTAATGCAGAAAGATTACTCGGCTATGAGCGAGATGCTTTTTGGTGAAATTCCTTTATGGGAAGACATTGTGAAGGCACTAGAAGAATTTGAAGGTGAGTTTAATAAAAAATAGAAATATAGAGTTTGATGATGAGTAAGATTTCAAGAAATGACCCCTGCCCTTGTGGCTCCGGTAAAAAATACAAGAAGTAAGGAGTTAATCTATCTCTTGTTATTTTTTGATAAAAAATCTCTAAAGCAGACATCCTCCTGCTTGCTTTTTTAGTCAAATTATTCTTTTTGGTAAAACCTCGATATATCAAAATGGGGAGACCGTCAAAAAATAGCAGCCTTAAGCTTAAAGATGAGAGTCGAGAGGCCCCGAGGCAATCGTGTTCACAGGAAGAAGCGTATAATAACGGGCACTCTGTTTGATCGAAAGCCAGAAGGACATAGCGGAAACGCTCCGAAGATAGAGATAAGCGCTGTGACCATAACAATACATAAAAGTTAGTATATCCCTTTGAAAAAATCGGTAGTAGTAGTGTGTTTTTTCTTTTTGGTAAACTATAAGAGATAGAGTAGCTCTCCACATCTTCAAAGCTTTCTATGTCTTTCATCTTTATTATTATTCTTATGAATTACTATATTGTCTTCCTTTTAATTTCAACCAATCCGGTACACAATTAATTAATAGAAGTATTATTATAGGAAGGAGGTTTATCTTTGACTTTTGTTTTTGTTGATATTCCCGTGATGATAGCATCGGGAGCCATATTTCTGGCTTTATTGCTCTTTTCACTGCAGGTTTCTACCTTTCAAAAAAAAGGGAAAAAGTATATTAATAAGAAAAGATTTCAGCAATCACTGGTTTTAGCACTATTACTGCTTATTCCACATTATTATTTTTTCTGTGAACTTTTATTCCCCAAACTGGAGGGCCCTGATTCAATGGGAATTATAGGTTTTTTTTTCCTCTTGGTGCTCTATACTGCTGTCCTTTTTTGTGTTCCAACTTATCAAGTTTGGGCCAATGAAACTAAAAATCCTGAAAAATCTGCAATTCACACTTTGTTTTTGATTAATATTATAAGTCTATTAATCGTCTTAATCACCGCAGCTTTTGTCGTGATAAAATTTGGTTTGCTTTGAGGAAATAACTCAGGGCAGAGCGTTCCAAAAAGACTAAACTCTACTCGTGCACTTTGCCAAACAATCCCAAAAAAAAATCATGCATCAAGGTGATCTATATGCGATTTACTGTCTTGTATGAGTAGGGATTTTTCTTAATGGCGATTTTTTTATCTCTGCCTCTCTCCTTTCATCTCTCGAGACTTTGACAGTTTTTCGTGGCAACTCATGCAGGCTAAAGGCTTGAAATAAAGCGTGTAAGTCTCTGAAATTTTGAGTCATTGGCAAAGATCTCCATCACTTTAAAGACAATCCCAACCAGTTGCCATTTACAATAGCTAAAGAAAGCAACTCAATACCAATAATATTTTTTAATGATTGAGTATTGATGTAATCCTTCATAACAGGAGCAAGCGTGAAAAGAAATTTCACCCTGGCGGCAGATTTAATACATCTTTCTTTATTGCTGAGCTTGGTATGTGTAATTATCTCAATAAGTTATGCCCGAGAAGAGCTATCCCTAGATGGAACATCATTTATTTTGATTCTAGCCGTAAGTGGGTTTGTCTTTTTCTTGGGCTACATGATTGCAAAAGAAGAGAAATGGGCTATTTGGGTTTTTACGATACTTGTTGTTTTACGTTTGCTTACAAGTTCACAATTTGAAAACGCATTTGATAAAAATATATTTTATGTTTTAGTAATAACAGTTCAATGGATCATTCAATTTTTCGCACTTTATTTAATTCATGAGCATGTTTTTAAATCAATTCTCGGAATAAAGGTTAAATAGATCAAAAGTGATAGAAGTGGCACTGAGAAAAAGTGAGCAGTGCTCAAGAGTCTACCTTAATTTCTCAGTAAGGGAATGAGGATATAGCGAAATTGCTCAGTATCTAAAAGACTAAAGTCTACTCGTGTACGTTGCCAAACACTAAAAAAAGCAGCCAAAAAACAAATAACTTGTAAGTGCCCCATCTCTATGGCAAGTGGGCACCGCTGAAGTTTAACAAGTATTTTATAGAGATGAACTCATCTCGCCATTAAGGGTCTTACCGATTACCCTTCTAGTCTTTCAATTTTTATTTTTAAAGTGCCTTAATAAATTAGAGATAGAGACGATTCACTAGTTCATTGACTTCTTTTTCACCAGCTATGAGAGTGGGCTCTTGATCTGTATTAAATGAGTCGCACTCATTAAAGTTAAGCAAAATCTATATAGGTTAAATAATAGACCCTTGCATGTGTTCTTATTGTAAGGGTTAAGTCTTTAAAATCACAATAAAAATGAGCTTTTTGATCAATAGTGTTATTTGTTATAACATCTGAGTTCTTTCAAATTATGAAAAAACGAGCCTTGTTATTATTTTTCATTCAATCTATGCAGGCGCTGGCCAGTCAGCTTGAGACTCAATTGCCAGTTGATCCTTTTGAAAAAGGGCAGGCAATGGTCAATGCGACTCAATCAGAGCTGGGCAAAAACTTGATGCAGGCAATTCAACAAAAGCAAACGGTGGGGGCCATCTCTTTTTGTCACACTAAGGCCATACCGATCACTCAAGAAAAAATGGAGCAACTAGATGCTCAGATTAAAAGGGCGACTGACAAGCCTCGAAACCCCAAAAACCTTGCTGATGAAACTGAAATGAAAATCATCAAAATTTTTCAAGGGCAATTAAAAGAAAACAAACTTAAGCCAATTTTAGAGAAGAAAGGAAAAAGACATTTTTTCTATGCTCCTATTGTGACTCATCAAATGTGCCTGCAATGTCATGGGCAGCGGGGCAGCGATATTAAGCCGGAAGTGCTTTCTAAAATTAAAGACTTATACCCTGAAGATCAGGCCAGCGGTTATCAAACGAATCAACTGCGAGGAATTTTCAGTGTCAGCTGGAAAGACTAAGCTTTCTTAAAGACTAGAACATGATTGTAAGCTGGCAGATCGTGGCGATGAACAAAATCAACCTTCGCTTTTTTGAGCTCTCTGGCAATATCTTCAAAATGACAGATCCCACTTTTAGGATTCTTGCTTCTGAGCTGCTGATCAAAGTCAGCATTGCTGGCGCTGGTGAACTGCCCCTCAAACTTAAAGGGACCATAAAGAAAAAGTACGCCATCCTTTTTGAGTATGGTTGCAACTTGCTGGCAAAAAATTTGTGCTAGCTCAGCTCCCATGATGTGAAGGGTGTTTGCAGTAAAAAAATAGTCAAATTGTATTTGTATATTTTGTTGATGCAGTTGATTTAAAAAGGACTGGTCTTTGACCCATAAGCAATAAGGTCCTTGAATATTTTTAATTCCTCGAGTGCGCTCAGTAAAAATCCAATGATAATCAGTGTGATCAGAGGCGTACCAGGTCAGGTTGGGATAGCGCGGTGCTAGGGATTGACAGTGTTGTGCAGTGGCAAATCCCATTTCCCACAAATCACCTTTTTGGATGTACTGCTTGAGAACCTGATCAATGGGTTCAGTGTTTCGCACACAGGCAGCGCTGGAGGGCAATTCCTTTTTCATTCGATTAGTATAAGAGTACAGCGATTCTTTCTCAAGCTTGAGAAAAAGCTCTACCTTCTATTATACTAAGAAAGTGAAATTACTCATCCTAACCTTAGCTTTACTTTCTATACTTTCTATACTTTCGACTTCTTGTAGCTCGCAAAAGAAAACTGGCCAAAGCAATCAACAAATTCAAGACAAGCTTAATCATTATCTTAAAAAACTTGAAAAAGACGAGACCCAGGTTTTGATTTTAGGTAGCCAGCTGATTATGGACTTTCGTCATCATATTATAGCAGCCTTAAAAACACAGAATTCAACAAAGGCACTTCAGTACTCATCGCTGGCCATTGAGCACTTCCCTTTTAGAGCTGATTTGATTCGTCTTCACCAAGAATCACTATCAGCTTTTAAAGAGTCAACTCAATCTTTGAGTGAGCAGCCGAGTGTTTCTTGTCAAGAAATCAATCACAGAGTCGCTTTTTTGAAAAGGGTTGCACCTGATGAAGTGATTCACTTTAAAAATATTTGTACAAATCATCCGATGGTGAACATTGACTCTGATGTCAACTTACTTGATCTTGACCTGCCTTCTTTGCCTCAGCCTGAATCGAGCGCTTATCATTTTGAAGAAAGACTCTCTGAGTATCTAGAGCGAAGTCAGCAGCTTCCACACTTTGAGCTATTGGTTCATAGCCTTAAATTACTTTCAAAGTTTTACTTGAAATTATCTGATTATCAAATTCATCCTGATACTGATAGTGAAACTAATGTTATTATTTGTCCCCAGAAAACAGAAGAATTTCTGCCTGAACAAGCTGTGGGGTCTTTGACATTGATTAAGTCCAAGAAAGTAGATCCCGCATATAATCAATACTGCGACAGCTTGGAAACACTCTTGAGTGTAGATGGTGCCTCTCAGCCTATTACATGCCAGATTAGAAATGGCAACAGCTTCAAGACTTCTGCAAAGATAGTGGATTATCAGGATGTTCTCTTTAACTCAGCTTGGCTGCCTAAGTATGTAGTGATTCGGGATCGTTTTAAGTTAAGAGATGGTTCATTGGAAGATCATTATTATTTGGTGAAGGCTAGATTGAATAAGGTCAGTGGAGCTCATAATTATTTAATCAATCAACTTTCCTCTCTCTCGGTGAGCTCTGTTTACTCGCCAGCCAAGCGTCATTACCAACAAAGTTTTGCTTGTCAGAAAGGATTAAATTCTCAGCAGGCAAAAAACTTAATTTCTTATCAGCGAACATTGGCAATCCAACCGACTCTGCAGCTCAATGGTGTAGTGTGGAAATCCTTTTTGCAAAATTCTTCTAGGGACCAGATTGATCAAATCATTGAAAATTGGTCTTTTCATGCCTTTGCCAATGAGAACTAAAAAAAGGATGGCGTACCTTTAATTTATATCCAAGACTGAAAAAGTGATGAATCCCTACGCCTCAGATTCCATGCCCCATTGCGGGGAGAAGTCTTAAAAGTACGCCATCCCTTTTTCCAGTAAAATCTTTAAAGCAGCAACAACTAAGATTGTGCGAAAGATGGTGCGAAAGATCTTTTCAGGTAGATAGTCCAGCAGTCTTACTCCCAGACCCGTTCCCAGCAAAGAGCCCGCGGTTAGTGCTAAGATTGCCCACAGATGCTGCTCAAAGGCAAAACCTAAGACGATAAAGCTGATGACTTTGAGTAAATGATTCAGGGTTTGCATCGCTGCCATAGTGGCGATGATTTGCTTTTTATCCAGATCATCGCGCATTAAAAATAATCCTAAAATTAGACCAACTGCTCCGATGAAAAGTCCAATGAGACCGATCAAAAAACCCACCAATAGATAGGCCCATGCAGGGATTTGAAGGGCCGGCATTTTCTTAGGTTTAAAAACTGAATAAAGGATCAGCAGTGCAATCACTAACGGGATCCAATGGGCTAGCCCAAAGGATTTCATTAAGTAATAGGAGAGGATATTTCCCAGTAAGGACCCAAGGGCAAAATAAAGAAAGAAGCTGGCAATGATCTGTTTTTGTAAAAGCCATGCCCTTCGGGCATTACTGACAAATTGGTTGATGGCATGCAGAGGAATGACAGTGGGGGCAGGTAAAAGTAAGAGCATGAAGGTGAGTAAAATAGTTCCCCCGGCCATGCCGAGGGTGGCGGAGATGATAGCGGTCAAAAAGGAGAGGGCAAAAAGTATCCATTCCATCTTCTGAATTATGACATGGCAGTGACCTTGCGAGAAGTGCTATTATTTTTTTAAATATTTGGTCGAAGAGTAGCTGAGATGAAGTATCAGTATTGGGACGCACTTTTTTTTAGTTTGATGGTAGGGGCAGGAGAGACCTTTTTTACTGCCTATGCTTTA
Organism: Bacteriovoracales bacterium; assembly: GCA_007117175.1. Classification (GTDB taxonomy): domain Bacteria; phylum Bdellovibrionota; class Bacteriovoracia; order Bacteriovoracales; family Bacteriovoracaceae; genus SKGZ01. The sequence goes on from SKGZ01000296.1 coordinate 6,785, forward strand.
GAAATAGGTCACGATGAATTGCTCTCAGGCTTGTTGGCCACCGCACCTATTGTCATCGGAGGAGTGGTGCAATTAATAGCACCAGTAGTGATTAATTATCTGCGCTCTTATCGACTTTGGGTAGTGGCAGGAGCCTTCGTTCAATCCTTAGTTTTCTTAGCATTGATTCTATTTGATCAATACATCCGATCTTCCTATCTCTTTTTATTTTCTTTAGTTGTGCTTTATTGGTCAATTACCCTTGGCATCAGCCCTGGCTGGAACACCTGGATGGCCAAAATTTTAAGTGCCGAAAAAATAAGATACTTTTTTTCTCAACGCAATATTATTATGTCCATTGGCACACTCATTGGTTTATTAGCCAGTGGACTTTTACTACACTTTCACCATGGTGAAATCCTAGGTATGAGTATTTATCATTTTATTTTTTTATTATGCTTTGGGTTTCGTTTTTTATCTTTTCTTTCCATGTTGAAATACCCTAAGGTGGACTTTGAGAAAATTCTTACATTCCAATGGAAGTTTAAGGATGAAATTCTCTCTCCAGCTAAAAATGAAAAGTTCATTTATCAATTTGTGATCTTTTCTTCGCTGATTAAATTAGGAGTCTACTTTTCGGCTTCTTTTTTCGCTCCTTATATGCTGCAAGAGCTCACCTTAAGTTATCTTGATTATGTTCTAATTTTAATGTCTGCTTATTGCGGCCGAGTGCTCTTGGGGCAACTACTTAAGAATGCTGTTCATCGTTTTGATGTGAATCAAATCTATCTGATCTCTTCTTTAGGAATCTCAACGATTCCACTCCTTTGGACTTTCTCTCAAGACTTTAAATACATTTTCATCTTAGAAATTTTAACAGGAATGATGTGGGGAGGATTTGAGATTGCCTTTATGATCACTTGCTTTGAAGAGATTCCTGCTCAGTCTCAGGCAAAGATTATGTCACTCTATAACCTAATTCATACTCTTTGTATTGGGGTAGGCTGTCTATTGGGTGCACTGACTTTCTACTATATGGATGTCAGTTTGAAGACCTATTTCTTTATTTTTGCACTGTCGACTGCTCTGCGCTTAGCCTCTTTATTATTCTTTCCCCGTAAGAAAATTGAAAGTTCTGAAATCTTGGCCCTTGATCTGATTCGCATCACTGGAGTTCGCCCTAATACTGGTTATGTGGTCAGGCCATTTTGGCAGGCCTTTCAAAAAATGAAGCGCAGCTCCAAAAATAAAGACCTTCATTCTTGAATCTTTTTAAACTTTAGGCTAGTTTCCTAGAATGAAATTATTTTTGACTCTTTTCTTCACCATAAGCTGGTCTGTAGTGGCGGATGTTCCCGATAAAAAAGTACAAACTATTAAGGCTACTCAGAAATTAAAAACTGATAAGAAACCAGTGAATGCCGAGAGGAAAATTAGTGATCTCTCTTTCTATGAAAGACTGGGCATGAGTTATTTTATTTTCTGGGAAGGGCCTAATCTTAAGACTGGTAATGATGTGGTGACCAATGAGTTAGGGGAAACAGACAATCCTATTAATACCTATAATATCGTCTCACTACGTTATTTATTAAAGGAAAATCTTTACTTTGATGTGCAGACTGGAACCCAGTGGTGGCAAACCCGAGATCCACGCTTTAACTTTGATCGAGTACGAGTAGGGGTGTCAGGCCGATTATGGAAAAGTGGCAATTGGACACTCACTGGAGCTGCCAATAGTGATCTTCCCTATACCGGCTATACTGCCAGAGAGCGAACCTTGATTGTCTCCCCCGGTTTCTTTGGAACCCTTACTTACACTCCAGATTCTCCATGGTCCTTTGTGCTTTTAATGCAGCCACGAGTCTGGTGGTACAATGAGCGTTATGCGGTGGAGCCGGAGTGGTTGCGGGCCAATCGCAACCCCGGTGAAAAGTTCGAGGCCATTACCTTGCTCACCCCCACGGTGAATTATCGTCTCAACGATCAGTGGGGAATACGTTCTGGGTTGAATGTGGATTATCGCAAGCAGGTGCACAATAGCTGGACTCATTGGGTTCGTTGGATGACCCCTTTTTCCATTGGTCCGACCTATCGATCTCAGCCTAAAAACGGCAGCAAGTCTAGCTTTGAAGTCTATGTCTTTGTTCAGAGCTTTCCCTTGGATGGGGGATTTCAGACCAGCAATTCCAGTATTGGCATGTGGCTCTCAGGTGTACTTTTCTAAATTACCTGCGAGGAACAATCACATGGCCTTCCATTAGGCGATTCACTCTTCTGCGTGGGAAACCGTTAAAGGGATTGAGTGAGTCATTGTGACAGTAAATATCAAAGTAAATGCTCTTATCAGCCGATTGAGAATAGTACTGTTGAGTATTATCAATTGGACTTAAAATGCTAAAGTTAGCACGACTAGTGACTTTTCTTGTTACTTGAAAGCTTTGGGGTTCAATCTCAGGTGTCATGGCATGAGCGCGCATACAACAGGCATTTGTACTTGATACGGAATTTTGGCTCACTTGTCTTGGTGGTCTTCCTTCTCCCTCTGCACTCAAATAAAAACAGTAAGTGGCGCGATATTCAAAGGGTAGGTCTTGCTCATAGCGATTTCTTTGAATAGGCTCAAGTTCTAATTTTTGTAGTAATTGAACTTCACCTTTATTTTGTGCTAAAGAAGTAAAGTTAAGTGTTAAAACTGAGGCGATTAATAATAATTTTGTCATCGGTAAGCTCCTTAACAAGTTCCCTTATATCATCAATGCGGATATGACTCAAGCAATCATATAAGCTATGTAAAAAATATAGACTGATGGCATTGTCCATTTAATCTGTATCCGTTCCTGTTAAACCCCTGCTAAACTCCGGAAGTTTTTTATGTAACAATAGAGACTGCCGGGAGGTCAATTATGAGCAAGGAAAAGTACATGCCTGAGCTAAAAGAACGAGTATTAAAAGATCTAG
>SKGZ01000277.1 GCA_007117175.1 Bacteriovoracales bacterium
TCTTTTTGCAACATGAGGGTCATGGTGACAATATGAGGGACTTTCATAAAACTGCGAATTAAAGGAACTCCCACATTATAGGGAAGGTTGGATACTAGGCGGCCTTTCTGTTCTTGTAATTGAAAGTTTTGGATAAAGTCCTGCCAATTAAAATCAAGAGCATCTGTTAAAAAAAGACACTCCTTATCAATCATTTTTAAAAGTAGCTCTTGAAAGCGAACATCTTTTTCAATGGCAAAAAACAGTGACCTCTGCTTAGCTAAAGAGGGGGTGAGGACTGCTGGACCAGGGCCAACCTCGACAATAAAGTCAAACTCCACATTGGGTTCACTGCAAATTTTCTGAATAATATTTTGAGAAACCAAGTAATGTTGACCAAAGGACTTGAGGGGATTGGGTCTTTTAGAGTTCATAAAGAGTGATTGACTTTGGTGATGGCCCTAGACTGGGCGCTTAGATTGAGACAATGGGGATAAGCAGTGTATTGGTGATTTCGAAGAGCATTCAGTGCGATCATCGCAGCGTTATCAGTGCAGAATTGGGGTGCAACAAAAAATGAGGGTAGTTTTTCTTCTTGTATTTTGTTGCGCAGGTAGCGACTACAGGCAACTCCGCCACCAATCACGAGCGCTTCGTTTTGTCTTAGGTGCGACCTTATTTTTTCAATAATTTGAGCGCAAATGGCATGTATATAATCGTGGCAGAGGTTATATAGATTTTGAAACTGCTCACTAGGATGTTGATCTTTAGCTGTGGGAGATGGGAAGTTATTTTTTTCTAATTGCAGGCGCAGTGCATTTTTAAGGCCGGAGTAACTTAAGCAATCTGGTCGAGAGGACATTATTTTTTGGGGAAAAGAGTACTGACCTCCATGACCATAGAAAGAGAATTGATCGATCCACTTTCCTGCGGGGTAGGGTAGTCCCATTAACTTTCCTCCCTTATCCAAAGCCTCTCCTGCAGCATCATCAATAGTAGAGCTGAGCAACTCAAATTCTGCCGGGCCATGGACTCGCATGATGGCAGTATGGCCTCCGCTTAGGATTAAACCCAAGTAGGGATAGTGAATATCTTGAGTTAGGTGAATGGCCTCAAGGTGAGCTTCTAAGTGATTAGCAGCAAAAATTGGTTTTTCAAAGTACAGGCTTAAGGTTTTGGCTAAATTAAGTCCTGTTAATAATGGCCCTAAGAGTCCTGGTCGATTAGTCACTGCAATAAGATCTAAGGATTGTAATTGCTCAAAGTGAGAATCAATAATTTTGCTGACGAGCATCGGAAGTTTGATTAAGTGGTTGCGCGCGGCAATCTCTGGAACGACTCCACCCCATGGAGCTAGTATTTCTTCTTGGGAAAAGCTGATATGATCTATGATTTGATATTGAGCTTGCGAATGCAATTGGGAACCTGGATGACCTCTGAGTAAGCACAAGGAGCTATCATCACACGAGCTTTCTACTGCTAAAACTGTAGTTGATTTTTGCATCGAGCCTAGCGCTTGATTTCTTTGGCCCATTTGTGATCTGGGTATTCTGCTAGGAATTTGTCAAAAGCTTCATTTGCCTCTTCTTTTTTTCCCATCTCCTTTAAAGATAGGCCAATAAAGTAGAGCGCATCGGGTGCCATGGATGATCTAGGCCATTTGGGATAAATTTTGCTCATATGAATAATCGATGTTTGGAAGTTTTTTTTATCAAATTCAATTAAACCAAGGCGATGGCGTGCAATATTGATCTGTGAGTTATTAAGAGTGTCATGGGCTAGTGCTTGTTCAAAGCTCTTTTTAGCACTGTCATAGTTTTTCTTTTGATACTGCTCAAGTCCCTTGGAAAAGTTTTCTATGTTTTGATTTTGGCTAGCTTTGGCTACTGGTGCTTTGCTCATCTGCTCTAAAGACTTGGTCACCTCTGAAATAAAGTCACTTTGCTCTTGAACTTGTTTTTCTAGCATTTCCATTTGGCTGCGCTGATTTTCTAATTCCATTTTTAGATTAACAATTTCCACCTTATTATCTGTGGCTTTTTGGGCCTGTTGATGAATTTGCTCTTGTTCATGTTGTAATTGCTCAATGGTGCCAGTGCTTTGGCCAAGTTGCTCTTCTAGTTCTTTGACTCGAGTAGAGAGATAGGCAAGCATATTCTTTGATCCTTCTGCCACTTCTTCATTGTATTGCTGTTCTTTGCGAACTTGTTCAGCTGTTTTGAGGCATCCTGTGAATAAGAGCAGCATTATGATGAGTTGATGATTCATTAGCGAACCCCTTCAGTAATAGTTGATTTAATAGTGAGCAATTCTGCTTGCTCAGAGTATTTTTTTGATAATAGGGCAAAGCGTAGTGCTTTATCAAAGTCTTTTTTTTGATAGGCTGACTTTGCTTTAAGGAAATAGACTTCAGCTTTGCGGTAGATTTCTGGGTGATAGTCAAAGGCTTGGGCTTCTTGGGCGGCTAGAAAGGCGGTTTGAGCAAGTCTCATTTCTAATTTGGGTCTTGTAGCAAAGAGGCTGCAAGACCCAAATTGTAAGGTGAAAATTAAA
>SKGZ01000046.1 GCA_007117175.1 Bacteriovoracales bacterium
ATTTTATAAAATTTTCATTAGTCATCGTTTTTTCCTTTCAGGCAACATTCTGGACTTACCATTCGCTCTTTATTCACAATTCCCGTTTTGTTGAATTTATCTATATTTTCTAAAGTTGTAATCGCGATATTCTCTAAGGCCTCTTTGGTCAAAAAAGCTTGATGCGAAGTCATTAAAACATTTGGAAAGGTAAGAAGCCGTGCTAAAATATCATCTTTAAGAACTTTATTAGAAAGGTCCTTAAAAAATAGATTTTCTTCTTCTTCATAAACATCAAGTGCGGCCCCACCAATTTTTCCATTTTTAAGACCTTCAATCAGAGCTTTTGAATCGATTAATGCTCCTCTTCCTGTGTTTAAAATTATGACACCAGTTTTCATTTTATCGATACTTTCATGATCGATAAGGTGGTGCGTTTTAGGCGTAAGTGGCAGATGAAGTGAAATGACATCAGACTGACTATATAAATTTACAAGGTCAGTATATTGGATGTTTGGGTTATCCTCTAAGTTGATATCTTTATTAATATCATTCACCAATACATTGCAACCAAAAGAGGCCATTAGTTCTGCAAATATCTTCCCTATTTTACCCGTACCAACAACACCAATCGTTTTTCCATAGAGATCGAATCCTACCAAACCGTCTAGGGAAAAATTTAATTCTCGAACACGGATATAGGCATGATGGATTTTTCGATTCAAACTCAGAAGCATTCCTGTCGCAAATTCCGCAATAGCATGTGGGGAATAAGAGGGTACCCTCGCAATTTGAATTCCATGTTTTTGTGCTGAAAAGAGATCCACATGATTAAAACCTGCAGATCTTAATGCAATTAATTTAATACCAATTTCTTGAAGTTCTTCAATACAGCTATCATCAATCTTATCATTGACAAATGAACAGACAACATTTGAGCCATGTGCTAATCGCGATGTTTTTGTGTTAAGACAAGCTTCCTGAAACTCTATATTTATATTAAATTTTTCGTTTGCCGTTAAAAAAGCCTCTTTATCAAATTGATGAGTATCAAAAAAAGTTGTTTTCACCTTAGACTCTCATCTAAGAGGATATTTATTTTATCATTATCCATTTTTTTTGCCTCACTTAATTCTTCAAAAGAAAAATTTTTAATGTCAGCATTTACAAAGTGCTGATAAAGGGCGGGAATAATATTTGCCAATTTACTATTGGTTACAAGAGCAACTTTTTTTATTTTTTGGTGGTGGGACTTAATAAATTCAATATGACTTATAAAGCTTCCAAAATCTTCCCATCCGGGAAAACGCTTTGTATGTATCAAAAGTCCATTTAGCCTTCCATTTTTTTCTATATAAGAATCAACTGCACTAGTCATAACTTCAAAGTTTAATGAGTTAAGAGGAGCCGCTATTTCAACTTCCAAAAGACCCTTTTCTTGATCCAAAAGATAGTCAAGAGCAAGATCACCTGATTCTACCCAAGCTTTTGCTGAGTCAAGATTTTTATTATCAAAAACTTCTACAGAGCATGGGATAAGTGCCCCAACAATAGACGATAAACGAACAATCCATCCCATGTCTGAGACAATGGCACACCGATCAATTACTCTTAGGTATTTTTGACCAAATTTAAAATCTTCACAAATTGCTTCTTTAGTATAACCCGTGAAATTCTTTCCAAAATTAAATAAAAGCCTTACCTTTTCACCATTCCTTCTTGCTTTTTCAAGGATGGGAAACAAGATATCTACATAATCATTTTTACAAATTGTCCCTACAGCTTCAAAAGAAAATACATCTTTGGACTCTATTTTAATTGCGACTAAAGTCATATTAATTTTCCTTTGAGGTTTTATTATTTATTCAAGTTCGGTTACCCACGCTATAATTTTTTTGAAGCTTAAAAAAACTTTGCTTAAATGAAATAATATTAATCTCACTGTAATCTTCATTTTCAATCTGCGTGTTCTCAATATTGAGACCAGTAAGCTCTTTTTTTTGCTTCTTGGTACTTCTGCAACCATCTTTTCCGAGGTTTTGGACTAAATCTTTAATTTGCTCTCTTTTAATAGAGGAATTTGAAATTTTAAGACTCACGACTACCTCCTTTGAGTTGTTAAGCTGGGAGGATAATGCCATGCTTTGCAATAAAGGTATAATAGATAGTTACAATGGAACATATAGGAATAAGCTATGTACTTTGCTTACAATTTTCCTATTTTATACTGGCAATTCGAATCTATTTTTACTCTCTCCTCAACTCTGGATGTAAAGAAATCTTTGTTTTAAGGCTGTTAGAAAATAAGCACCCTTTTTCACTAGAATGAAGAAGGTTTAGATAATCTTCTTCATTTACATCCTGTGCCACTTTTAAATTAACAAAGAGGTCTGCATTGTAAAATGCTAATCCATCATCGCCTTTATCTAAATCTGTTAAACCCCTGCTAAACTCCGGAAGTTTTTTATGTAACAATAGAGACTGCCGGGAGGTCAATTATGAGCAAGGAAAAGTACATGCCTGAGCTAAAAGAACGAGTATTAAAAGATC
>SKGZ01000283.1 GCA_007117175.1 Bacteriovoracales bacterium
AATTGAGGAAGAGGCGCAAGAGGAGTCTGAAAAAAGAGCGAAAAGAGTCCTTTCCATCGCCATGCAACGCTTTGCCGGTGAATATGTAGCCGAGCAAACCATTAGCTCGGTGGAGTTACCGGGAGATGAAATTAAGGGAAGAATTATTGGTCGTGAGGGGCGAAATATTAGGGCCTTCGAGCAAATTTGTGGTGTTGAACTGATTATTGATGATACCCCCGGCTTAGTAGTGATTTCATCATTTAATGTGGTTCGCAAGGAAATTGCTAAGATGACCTTGGAAAAATTGATCGCCGATGGTCGAATTCACCCGGCTAAAATTGAAGAGTTTTATGATAAATCAAAAGTGCTTTTTGACTCTCGTTTAAGAGATTTGGGAGAGAAGGCCCAAATGGAAATTGGAGTTCACGGCATTCACCCTGAAGTTCTCAAAATGGTTGGCGCCTTGAATTGGAGGACCTCTTATATGCAAAACCAGTATCAGCACTCTTTAGAGGTGGCATTTCTTTGTGGAGCCATGGCCGCTGAATTAGGTCTTAATGTGAAACAAGCTCGCCGGGCAGGTTTATTGCACGATATTGGAAAGGTGATGGATGCCTCTATGGAAGGATCTCACGCTGTGGTGGGAGCTGACTTCTTGAAAAAATATGGGGAGTCTCCCGATGTGATTCATGCAGTTCGCGCTCACCACGAAGATGTCAAACCAGAAACAGTCTTAGCCCATATCGTGATGGCCGGTGATGCTCTTTCTGGTGGAAGACCAGGCATTAGAAAATTCTTAAAAGAGTCTTATGTTTCTAGGCTTTCTGATATTGAAAATATCGCCAATAGCTTTGAGGGTGTGATGAGATGCTACGCCATTTCCGCAGGACGTGAAATTAGAGTGATTGTGGAAAATGAAAAAGTGGATGACAACCAAACAGTTGTGCTCTCTCGCGATATCGCCAAGAAAATCGAAGAAGAACTTTCTTATCCTGGAACGATTAAAGTTTCAGTCATCAGGGAAACACGAGCTGTGGGCGTGGCAAGATAAAATGAGCACTGGCCCTATCTTAGTTATTGGCAGTGCTAGTCAATTAGGGCAAAGTTTTTGCCAATGTCTATTAGATCGAGGGTATCATGTTTATGGTGCGGACCTAGAGGGTAATGAGTTTTCTCACGCCCACTATGGAGAGTTTCAACTTAATCTTGAAGATGAACAAAGCTTGGAGGAATTTCTGATAGAGTTTTCTTCCCAGGTGGAGAGTTTGCGAGGGGTGATTTTTTGCTCATTCCAAACTATCGAAGATGATACTTTTCATCGTCAACAGTGGCTGGATCATTTGGTCTATAATCTAATTAGTCCTTATCAACTAATTTTGTCATTGCAAGATTATTTTAATGAGCCTTGTTCCTTTATTTTAACATTGCTCTCTGAAGAGGAACAACTCAGTGGAGCAATCAATCTAGGCACCCATCTTTTCCTTAAACAAATGATCAATCAACTTAAAAACGATCTTCCATCAGTACAAGTGCTGAGTCGAGTGTTGGATGAAAAGACCTTGAGTGAAGAGCAAGTCGAAAAAATAATCACCAATTTAGATCTATGAGTATTCAAGCATCGCTGGCTATTGCCATTCGCAAAAACTTTTCTCAATTAGAAGTTTGGTTGCAAAAAAGACCGAATACCAATTATTGGGAATTTCCTGGTGGTAAAATCGAAAAAAATGAAAATCCGTTGCAAGCTTGTTTGCGAGAAGTGCTGGAGGAAACGAAGTGGGAAGTTAGCTGCGATGATCTTCATTACTTTAAGCTTTATCAAGTCGAGGGGGTGATTCTTCATTGCTATCTAGCCGACGGGCGCAAGGCCTCGGATTTACCCAAAGAGGGTTGGAAGCCACTGAATTCTGATTTGTTTAAGTTGAGTCTGCCCAGCAATCGGGAGCTGATTGAGGACCTACTGAGCTGGCAGACTGACTTTAATCCTCAGTTGCTTTGGTAGTGGTAGTTTACTCACTCCGAAAAATAGTATTTTTAGAAGTTATTTTTTAGATGATTTTATGTGAAATCAATAGCTTGTGGAGGTATATTGCTACTTCTAGGAGTAATATGGTATTATTGTTACGATGCAAAAGGTCATTACTAAGAGTCAGATAAAGGCCATAGGCAAGAAATTAAGAGGTTTAAACTTTAGCCAAGGTCTATCTAATAAAGAGCTTAGCTATTTAAATTCGTGGAGGGCCCACCACAACTCATCAATGCTTTACTATGGCAAATTACTTAGAAGTGAATCTTCAAAACTTAATTTAACAGAAGATCAGTTTACGATTACCCAGAGGTTAAAGCGAATTCAATCTATCATTGCAGGTACTGTCAACTTTCTTGTGTAAATTCGTCCCTACTTTTAAACCAAGGCAATGCCTTTTGAAAAGTAATTGGGTGTCTTTGCCAATAAATTTCCATTCTCAAGCTTATCACTGCTAGCAAGTTATAGCATGAAGACTCGCCTGCAACGATCTCCATTGTTTTTGTTCTTCTTTTAAA
>SKGZ01000121.1 GCA_007117175.1 Bacteriovoracales bacterium
AAAATCAACTTCTATGTTTTCCACTCCACTCACCAGTGCTAACTTCTCAATCTTGGCTAAATCTAAATACTCTAAAAATGAAACTTGTGAAATTTCTGACAATAAAGGATGCAACTCAATTAAAAGCTCTTGATAACTCAGTTGATTACGATGAATCTCATCTCGGTAAAGTCCATCAAATGGCACATCACTTTTGACTAGCAAGAAAACAGACTCATCTGAACAATTCTTTTTTAAGTAGAAATGACCAGTGGCCGGCAATAGCTGTGAAAAGCTCAGTTGGCATTTCACTTGATGATCGCTTTTCAGTGAAATTAAGTTTTTCCAAGTTAAAGACTCAGGAACGTTCTTTTTTTGATCAATCACTTCCATATGGTTAAAAACTTTTAGTTTCTCAATTAATAAATTCAAATCAATAGGATAACTGGTTAGCTCTTCTTGCCATCTGTCATTTTTTTTAAAAAACGTCATTTGCGGCAATTGGATTTGATCTATTTTTGCCAGCTCAACGCTTGAAATTAGACTCTGCCAACTCAATTCTGTTTTTTCACTCCTCTGCCAAAAGAAAAGAAAAACGAGAAAAACAACTAAAAATAAAAGGAGAAAACGCGTTCTCATTCTTATCCCTTTCTTAAACGAAAAAAGGCACAAAGACCTGCAAATAGCATCAATGCTGGAGTCAAAAATAAGCTAGTAAGGCCAATCATCCTTGCTTGCTCCTCACTCATGAAAATTTTCTCAACTTTCACTGCGGGGCGATCCAAAGAGATTAAAAAATCTTGTTCACTTAACCAGTGAATGGCATTGAGTGCCAGCGCATAATTACCCGGATAGCCTAGGTACTGGTTATTAAATGCCTGAGTTGTTCCCATGGCAATCCATCTGCTTTGATCATTTTGGGCAGCGACCATCAAAGCAATTGGGCCGGGCAGATCCTTGCCTTCTTGGTACTTGGCCTGCCCTTTTTGTAATCCGGCTAGATCTGTTTCTAACCAGCTGGCAGGAAACGCTAAGCTCTGCACTAACATCACCTGATGATCATTCACCTGTAACCCTTGAGTGATTGGCAAGACCAAGCGATCGCGCACTGGCATCATTTGCTCAAACTCATCGGTAAATTTTTCAATCACTGTTACACTAGCGTCCACTCCACTTAAGGAAGCCAGTTGATTGACCACCACTCCATCGGAATACTGAATTTGCAAAAGATCTAAAAACTTATTCACCCAGGGCAAAGACAAATTGGCAAAATTTGCATCTTTTAAAATCAAAAAAGGGTTATCGGCCTGCAATTGATTTTTTAAATATTGAAATTCTTGCTCGACAAGATCACCTCTGAAGCCAAGCATCAAGAAAACATCACAACTTTGATGGGAGTCATAGCTTAACTCTGCTAATTGATAACCCTCTGCTTGCAAGGCCTTCATCAAAAGCACAGCTCCATCAGCACTTTCAGAAGAAAAGTTTAAGGTGGAGTGATTAGCATTATAACAAAGAGTGATGTCCTGCAAACGCTGCACTTGCAATAGTTTTTGGGTGATCTCCTCTTCATTCATTTCACTGGCAATCACGGTTTTATCCTGATAAGAGATCACTAAGGAGGGGTAACGTGTGAGCGCCATTCCTGCCACCCGCTGAGGAGTCTCGTCTGGATCAATTAACTCTAAATCCCAATCGACTTCTTTCAAGTAAAGCTGTATCAGTGGCAGCGCATCTTTCCACTGCCCGCGAGGAGCAATTAATTGCAATGCCGCAGGCCCAGGAAATGACTGCAAAAGATTAAGAGTCATCTCAGAAAGACTATTTAGACGCTGAGAAGTCATGTCCCACTCTTTGTTTTCCTTGGCCACAAACAAATTAATTAAAACCAGTAAAAAAAGAAATAACGAGCCATTGAGCACAAATTGAGCCCGTCCTAGAGTCAATATTTTCATCACCGGTCTAAGACTAAAATCAAAAGTAATCAAGATCAGTAGACTCAGCAAGATAGAACTCAACCAAAGAGCAAACTTAAGAGTCAAAAGATCGTTCAGGCTGAGAGTTAGAATAAAGCTAAAAAGATAGAGAAAGTAATTGAAGAAAACTAAAGCTAGAACAATCCCCCGGCGAGTCATTATAACTCCCTCCAGCGCAGCTTGAGCTGACAAAAATAAAGAGGAATGATCACCGCTGAAGCAAAAAAGCAAAGATTACTTAAGCTCAGAGCTCCTCTTAATAAGTTTTGAAAATGGGTTTCAATGGAAAGGTATTCAATCACCTGCAGCACTCCATAAGAACTGGTCCAATTGCCTAAATAGGAAAAAAGCCAAAGAGAAATCAAGAAAGCAAAATGCAAGAAGGCGCAAATTAAAATATTTTCAGAAAAGGTGGAAAAAAATAATCCCCAGGCCAAGTAAACTAATAGGCACAAATTAAGGGCACACAGGCCCATCAAGACATAGCTCAATTCATAAATACCAGAAAACCACAAAATAGTGGGAAAAAGCAAAAGAGGGAAAAGAAAAATAAGGCCGATCAT
>SKGZ01000194.1 GCA_007117175.1 Bacteriovoracales bacterium
AGTAAAAAATGAAAGTCATTTTAAAAGAATCTGTTCGTAATTTAGGAAATGTGGGTGAGATTCACAACGTGTCAGCGGGATATGCTCGTAATTTCCTTTTGCCACGTAATTTAGCCACTGTCGCTAACGAAGCCAACACTAAGATGCTCAATAATCAAAAAAGGTCTTTGGCCAAGAAAATTGCAGAGCAAAAAAGTGAGGCAGAGGGACTTAAAAAGAAAATTGAAAGCATAAGTGCTTTTACTTTTGAGAAAAGAGTTGGCGGTAATGGTAAGCTCTTTGGGGCTCTTACTTTTAACGAAATTGCCACGGAGCTTTCTAAAAAAGGAATCGATGTGGATCGTCGCATCTTGACTAGTGATCGACCTCTTAAGGCAATAGGTGACTTCACCATTATTGCCAAGCTATTCACTGAGGTCGAGGCTAAGTTTCCCATTAAAATTGTAATGGATGAAAAGCAAAAAGAGGAAATGAAAGCCGCTCAAGCAAAAGCGAAAAAAGCGAAGGCCGCCAAGGCCACTGAAGAAAAGAAGGCCGAAGAAGAAGTGAGTCAGGATCAAGAACAGACTGAAAACCAATCTGAGTCTTAATGAAGCTTCCAGCTCAAATGCCACAAGACACCCTGGCAGAGAAATCTTTGCTAGGGTGTTTGCTCATTGATGGTCAGGGAATGGATCAAATCAGTGATCTTAATATGGATAAAGACGACTTCTTTAATCCCAAATTAGGAATGATCTTTGATGTGATTCGTGAGCTTTTCTTTAACGGTGACGCTGTTGATTACGTCAATGTTTGCTCCAAACTTAATGATCGGGATCAGTTAGAAATTGTGGGGGGACAGACCTTTATAGTGGATCTAATTGAGGATCAGATTAGTCCCGCCAATTTGTACTCCTATGCCAAGATAGTGAAAGAAAAATCTACGATGAGGCAAATCATTCGCACTGCTGCTAAGGTCATTGAGTCAGGCACACAGTTCAGCGGTAATGTGCTGGATTACCTTTCCGATGTGGAGTCGAGTTTTTTTAAATTAACCAGCCAGGCCAAAACTGGCGGACTCCAGGATCTTAAAAATTTTTTAAAGGTGAATTTAAAGGAGCTAGAAGATCCTACTCGCAGGCAAGGTGAAATTTCAGGCTTGCCCACTGGCTTTAGGGATTTAGATAAGACACTCTTAGGATTACAGCCTGGGCAATTGGTGATTTTAGCAGCTAGACCGGGGATGGGGAAAACGGCTTTAGGTTTAAGTTTTGCTTTGAATGCGGCCAGGCAAACCGGTCTACCGGTAGCAATTTTTTCATTGGAGATGCTTGCTCCAGAGTTAAGTATGAGACTTTTGACCTCAGAAGCTGAAGTGGACTCCAATCGTATTAAGATGAAAAACTATCTAGATACTGATCTTCGTAATATCACTAAGGCCGTTAAGTTTTTACAAGCAGCTCCTATTAAAATTAATGACTCAAGCTCCATCACTCTTTTTGATGTGCGCAGTCAGTGTCGCAAGTTAAAGGCCGAATCTGGCCTAGGACTAGTGGTCATTGATTACTTACAATTAATGCAACCTCATTATAAGCAATTAGATCGTGTGCAATTTATTTCAGAAGTTTCTCGAGGATTAAAGAACTTGGCCAAAGAGTTGGAGTGTCCAATCATTGCTCTTAGTCAGTTGAATCGAGCAGTGGAGTCTCGACCTGATAAAAGACCTTTGATTTCAGACCTAAGGGAGTCTGGCTCTATTGAACAAGATGCCGATGTGGTTTTGATGATCTATCGTGATGATTATTATAACCCTGAGTCTAAAGACAAGGGGATTGCTGAGGTGATTGTTGCTAAAAATAGAGCGGGAGAAAGAGGAACCGTTCAACTTTCATGGGTGGGCTCACAAATGAAATTTGCCAATCTTAAGCAAAATTCACAATATTCTCAGCAACAAGTGGAAAATGGACCATCCTAGAGCAAGATCAAGAGGGCCAAAGGCCTTTTTCTATCTTCCTTCTAAGAAAAAATTTTTAAAACTCACTAGGCCCAAATTAGCTTATGCATATTATGCTGATTATCGAATCAATCTCTTAACTGGTGAGAAGGAAGTTTACAGTATTGAAGATTTTTTCAGAAAAAATGATCAAGTGATCAGTGCTCAATATGATAAGAGAGTGTTGGTCTTATTTTATGAATTAGAAAGAATCATTCATCAAAGGCAGCATATTGTCGGGCAATTACTGGCAGTTGATTTGCATTTTCGTTATGCAAGGTTGATTGAGCCTTTTCAGCAAAGAAAACCTTTGTCTTTAAAACTTAGAAATCAATTCTCTAGAGATCGATACCAGCAACAATTTCAGATCGTGCAAAGTCATCTGCAAAAAGGAGATTGCTACCAGGTGAATTTAACCCATCAATTCCAAATGAGTTGCAATCAAAACTCTCTTTATCAGGATTACTTTGCCACTAGACAGAATCTGGCAGCCTATGCCCATGGGATAGTCTTGCCAATTCTTAATTTAGAGTTAATTAGTAATA
>SKGZ01000248.1 GCA_007117175.1 Bacteriovoracales bacterium
TTAGGATAAACCTTCATTTTTTCAAACACATCATCACGCCGGTAAAGCTTGTCTTTCATGGTGTCTAAGATGAAAACATTATCATTTACAAATTGCATTAAATCTTTATCACCTGAAGCAATCAAAATTTGATCAAAGTCTTTTTGATATTGAGTCACCAGTGAGCCAATAATATCGTCAGCCACAAAACCCTCCATAGAAATCTTGGGCAATTTTAAAGCATCCAAAACTTCATTAATAATTGGAAACTGAGGACTGAGATCCTCTGGAGGCTCGCTACGATTAGCCTTGTAGTCCGCATAGAGCTCATTGCGAAAAGAACCTCCCTTAGTGTCTTGG
The DNA here is from genome assembly GCA_007117175.1 of Bacteriovoracales bacterium. Lineage (GTDB taxonomy): Bacteria > Bdellovibrionota > Bacteriovoracia > Bacteriovoracales > Bacteriovoracaceae > SKGZ01. The sequence goes on from SKGZ01000248.1 coordinate 340, forward strand.
GCAATCAAAAGATGAGTTGGGTTTTCCTTTTCCATCATCTTTAGCAGCATATTTAAGACACCATAAACTGCATTGACTGGAATTCCCTTAGGACTGTGCAATGGCCTAATGGCAAAATAAGCTCTGAAAATAAAATTTGAAAGATCGATAATAATAAGTTTTTTAGGATTCATAAGTTTGGAAGGTTACCAAACTTTTAGTGTTGTACCAATCTTTATTCGCTTGCGTACTCTTTTGAACTTCAGGATCAATCGCAGTGACCGTTGTTTCGGCCATCACATCACCCAGTCGATTGAGATGATCTAAATTAAAAATTAAAAAAAGCTCCAACCCTGCCAGGGGAAGCAAGAGAAGCCCCCCCAAGACCAACCCCCAAAGTGGAATGATAAAAAGCATAAAGGGTATGCTCAAAGGAAGATTGCGCACAAAAGAACGCTTAAAAGAACATGCCTTATTGTCTTTAAGCTTTATGACTCGAAAGCCCATAATTCTCTTTCCCAGTGATTGGCCTCCACTTAGACCGTCTGCAAAACTGAGATAAGCAACTCCAATAAAAATCCCTAATGGAAAAAGTAAGAATCCAACAAAAAGAGCGATTAAGAAATCAATCACTTTAGCAATGACTCTGGCCAAGCGAGCATAATGAAAATTCATTTTCAAATTAATTTTTTTGTTTGTTAAGGCCATATCTTATTTTTTTAATTATAAGCAGATCATAAAATATTGGCCATGATAGAGCAAAATATGACAAGATGAGCTAGTCGTAGAGAAACCTCAAGGGAGATAAAAAATGTCAAATTTAACTGAAATTGATGAAACTACATTTGATGAGCAAGTCATTAACAGTGATCAACCGGTGATCGTCGACTTTTGGGCCGAATGGTGTGGTCCTTGTAAAGCATTGGCCCCTGTGTTAGAAGAGGTGGCAAGTGAGCTTTCAGGAAAAGCCAAAGTGGTTAAAGTCAATGTGGATCAAGCGGGCACTTTAGCGCAAAAATATGGAGTGAGAGGAATTCCCACTTTGATGTTTTTCAAATCAGGAGAAGTTCGCAGCACTTTGGTGGGAAACCAACCTAAGGCTGAAATTTTAAAAAATGCCAAAGACCTTGCTTAATGAACCAACCAAGCTCTGAATACATTTTCAATGCACTGAGTAGCGCTCAAAAAGCTTTGGATTCTTTTATCAAAGATGAAAAGCAATTGAGCGCACTGGCCCAAGCCACTCAAACTATGATTGAATGCCTGCAAAATGGTGGAAAAATCATGAGCTGTGGTAATGGTGGATCTCTTTGCGATGCCATGCATTTCAGTGAAGAACTCACCGGTCGCTATCGAAAAAACCGCAAGGCACTGGCAGCAATGTCTTTGACCGAACCAGCCCATATGAGTTGTGTTGCCAATGACTTTGGTTATGACCAGGTCTTTTCCAGACAGGTGGAAGGGCTTGGCAAGGAAGGAGATGTATTATTGGCCATCTCCACTAGTGGCAATTCTAAAAATATTCTCAAGGCCTGCCAATCAGCGCGGGAATTAAAAATGAAGGTGATTGGCTTAACTGGCAAAATGGGTGGCACACTTAAAGACCTTGCCCACACCTCAATTATTGTTTCTTGCCAAGAAACTGATCGCATCCAAGAAATCCATATTAAATGCATCCATATGATGATTGAGGGCATTGAAAGGGCCCTTTTTCCTCAACATTATCCCTAAAACTCAGCTAGGAAAATTTATCCATTGCTTTGCACCAAATCAGCTTGACCTACAATAGAGCATAAGTGGATTTATTTATCGATCTTTACCCGAAGGAGTCTTCGCTATGGAAGAAATGGAACAATTAGAAACCGCTACCCAAACACAATTTGACCCTAACTTTATTGACTTTCTAGCAGACTTTATCCAAAAGGGTGGAGTTTTTATGTATGTCATTATCGCCGTCTGGCTTTTTGGTTTTATCATTGCCTTAACACGCTTTAAGGATTTGATGAAAACTCTGGATGTGGATGGAACTTCATTTATGAATGAATTGCACCGCTATATTCTTTCTAATGATATCCAAGGGGCGATTCGCGTTTGCTCTGGCAGTGCAGCTGCCCTTCCGCGAGTTTTAAAAAGTGGACTCAAAAGGGCCAGTCAATCCATTGATCAAGTTCAAAACGCCTTAGATGCCACTGCTCTGGAAGTGATTCCTAAAGTTGAGAAAAACCTTAGCTTGATTCCACTGATGGCCAATATCTGTACACTCTTTGGTCTACTGGGAACCATCTTTGGTTTGATCACTGCGTTTGGCGCCATCGAAAGCGCTGATCCTGAAATGAAAGCGAAAATTCTCTCCCAAGGGATTTCCAATGCCATGCACACCACTGCTATGGGACTGATCTGCGCCATCGCACTGATGTTTATTCACGCATGGCTCAATAAGAGAGCTGAGAAAATTGTCAATGAAGTAGACGAGTTTTCGGTCAAGTTGATGGATCTTTTGGGAACTAAGAAAAATGAAACACCACAAGGTTAAGCAATAATGTTAAAAAGACCTAGTCAGCGCAAGAAAAAACAAGGAGAGGAGGGAAAACTTAACCTCATTCCAATTCTTGACGCTATTTTTAATGTGATCTTTTTCATTTTAATGTCGGCAAATTTTATTAATTCATTTGAGATTAATAGTAATGTGCCTATCATTTCCTCTCAGCAACCTCCTAAGGATAAAAAAGAACCGCTGGCCTTAACAGTAGAGATTAGTGAAAAGACACTGGTTGTGAAAACAGGAATTCCCTCCAAAACTGTTCGCAGGTTCCAAGTGAATCAAGAAGAAGGTGATTTTGATTATCAATCTTTGCATGAATTAATGATTGATTTAAAGAAAAAACACATGGATGAAAAAACTGTTATTTTCGAGCCTGATGATAATGTGGGTTATGACATTATTATTAAAGTCATGGATGCTGTTCGTACACTGGCTACAACCGATGAATCACTTTATAGCGAAGACGAACAAGGTGTTCCAGTGCGTTTAAACTATCTTTTTAATGATATTATCTTTGGCAATATCACAGGATAAAATATGAGCAGAAGTAGACTAGTCAGAAATCGCGGGCGTAGAAAATCGAATAGTGAAGAAATAGACATCACTTCACTCTTAGACATCCTCACTATCCTATTGGTTTTCTTACTGGTTAACTTGAATACATCAGATGTCATTACCAATATTAAAGATGGGATTGTTTTACCTAAATCACTTTCTCGCAGTCACAACCACCCCGGAGTGATCATTCAAGTCTCTCCCACTGAAGTTTGGGTGGGAAACAAGTCAGTTTTAGATGTAGACACCAGTAAAGACTCTCGCTCTTTTGATCATGGTGGACGAAGAATTGTCCCACTTTATAATGAGCTGAATAAGATTCGCGATGAAGCTGAGATTATTAATAAAACCGCGCGAGTCGATAAACCTTTTTCTGCTGTGGCCAACCTGGTAGTAGATGAAACTATCAAGTACGACATGGTTCGCAAGGTCCTTTATACCTGTGCCCAGGCCGGCTTTCAAAAATATAAATTTATTGTTTTAGGTAAAGAAGCTGTTGGCTTTGAGAAACAATTGAACGCAAACTAATCCCCCCAGTGTAATTTCCCAGAAAGGCTATCCCCTGCTCTCGACTCAAAATCTTCTTCATTTCTACTAACGCTAGATAATGCTCAGTATTATAAACAGGCAATGCCTCATGCCAATAACAGCGCTGAAGATCCAAAAGACTAGATTCATTCCAATGGGGAAATAATTTTTTCATTTGCTTTAAAAGTTGTCCTTCACTCATCTCACCCGAGCAGCGAAAGAGATAACAATGACTCTTAAAATTCTTAGGAAAAACCTCGCTTTGATGAATCACTCCCATAATGGATAAATTTTTTGTGCTGGCAATTAATCCACCAAAGCAACCGCTCAATTCACCCAGCGGCTGATCGCTATATAAAACAAAAGAGGTCATCGGAATATAACTGATTCTTCTTAACTGCTGGGCCAGCTGAGGAAAATCATCTTGCACTAATTGAGCAGCCTCTAGAGCACTACTGGCCACTAAGGTATTGTCAGACAAACTGGTCTTTTCATTTTGCAAATTCGTTAAGGAACTTCTGAGGCGCTCAATCACTTGTCCCATCCCCCCCTCAAAATTAGCAATCGCAATGGGATGGTCTGTCTTCTCTCTTTTTAAAGCTGCTCTTAGTTTGAATAAAAATTGAGCGTAAATCACTGAAGAATTGACCTCATGTTCAAAGAGATTGCGAATGTCCAATTGATCTGCTCCCACTCCATAAATTCCTTGGGTGATGGTGGAAATCAACTCCCTTACTTTTCTTTCTCCAACGAGGGGTTTTAAAAACTGATCGAGTTGATACTGCCGTTTAACCACTGGTCTAAAAACACTCAAGGGTAATCTTGCCAACAAAGAGTAACTCATGGGTGATTGCCATTTTTGATTTAAGAAAATTTTTTTCTTTAACCCTTGAGTGGCCAGCAATGGTTCTAATTTAAGATCTTGCAAAAACTGCAAAGAGCCCTGAGAAAGATAAAAAGAACTGGCAGCAAATTCACAGGGTCCCCAATAAGTTTGCTTGGGAAAAATCTTCCCGCCCCAATCACTTTGCTCATACAATTGATAATCAATGCCATTTTTTTGCAATTCAAAAGCGGCGCAAAGCCCTGAAAAACCGCCGCCAATAATCTTGACTGTCTTAGCTTTTTTTAACTGTCCAATCACTGTCTGATTCTCTCTTGTTTAGCTATTGATAAGCACGGCAAACAGATGTAAAATGAGATTACACTTTAGCACACAGGAGATCCACCATGAATTTAAGATTATTCACTCTTTTCGCTCTCATTTTTAGCAGTACCACTTTTGCCAAACTCACAGAAGAAGAGGCTGATAAGTTAATGAAGAAAGCGGGTTGTGTTGCTTGTCACGGCATCAAAGAAGCTAAGATTGGTCCCTCCTATGAAAAAGTGGCTGAGCGCTACGCCAAGATGGAAGACTCTACTAAAAAATACCTAGAAGGAAAATCTGCCAAAGACCATATCATTCATAAAGTTCGCAATGGATCCATGAAGCAGCAAAATTGGAAAAAAGATGATGGCACTCCCTATGGAATGATGCCTCCTACTCCCGCTGGACGGATCTCCGATGAAGACCTTGGCAAATTAGTGGATTTCATCCTAGCGTTGAAAAAATAATGAAATATCAATCCTTAGACTTTATTGAAATTGATAGCCTGCTCAGCTCTGAGCAAAAAGAGATTCGCCAAAGTGTGCGCAAGTTTGTGGACGATGAGGTTTTACCAAAAATCACCCAAGCTTTTCGCCAAGAAGAATTTCCCCGTGAACTCATCAAAAAATGCGCAGAAATGGGACTCTTAGGAGCTAATCTTAAGGGCTATGATTGCGCGGGACTAGACACTGTCTCCTACGGCCTCATCATGCAAGAAATAGAGAGAGCTGACTCTGGCTTTCGCTCCTTTGTTTCTGTGCAAGGTGCACTTTGCATGTACCCAATCTACGCCTTTGGCACTGAAGAGCAAAAGCAAAAATTTCTCCCCGCCATGGCCGCCGGTGATAAAATCGGTTGCTTTGGGCTCACCGAACCAGACTATGGCTCTAACCCCGGTGGAATGATCACCACCGCGAAAGAAACAGACAAAGGCTATGTGTTAAACGGCAATAAAATGTGGATCACCAATGGCTCCATTGCCGATCTTGCCATCGTGTGGGCCAAACTAGATGGAGTGGTGCGAGGCTTTATTGTCGAAAAAGGAACTGCCGGCTTTAGCACTTCCTTAATGGAAGGTAAGTTTTCTTTAAGAGCTTCCATTACCTCTGAATTACACTTTGAAAATTGCCTTATTCCCAAGGAAAACATTTTACCTAATGTGCAAGGGTTGAAGGGACCACTGAGCTGTCTTTCCCAAGCGCGCTTTGGCATTGCTTGGGGCGCACTAGGTGCAGCGAACGCTTGCTATTGGAGTGCTCTTCACTATGTGAAGAATCGCATTATGTTTGATAAGCCCCTAGCCGGCTACCAACTGATTCAGGCCAAACTTGCCAAAATGGTGCAAGAAATCTCCAAGGGACAACTTCTGGTTTGGCACTTGAGCCAACTCAAGGATCAGGGCAAGCTTAAACCTGCTCAAATCAGTCTGGCAAAAATGAATAATGTACGCATGGCACTGGACGTTGCCCGCGAGGCCCGCGACATGCTGGGGGCCAATGGCATTATCGATGAATACCCAGTGATTCGCCACATGCTCAATCTAGAAACAGTCAACACCTACGAGGGAACTGAAGATATCCACAGGCTAATCATCGGCCGGGAAGTCACTGGAATCAGTGCATTCGATTAATTTTTTGCTTCACCGGTAAATTTTTCCACCAACGCATCCGATACAGAGTGCAGTGAAGAGGAGACACTGACTATGTTTCGAATGATTTTATTTTTGAGCCTAATGTTTACCCTGACTGCTCATTGCAAGAAAAACCATCTGATTTACTCTATCTCTCAAGATCTTCCTATGGGAGAGGAAAATGAAGTGATCAAGAAAAATTTCTATCTTAATATGGGAAGCAAGCAGGGAATCAAACCGGGATCACTACTGAATGTCTACCGACTGTTCTCGCGAGATAATTCCTTTTCCACTGATAAAAAAAGCTTCTACAAAGTTAAGGTGGGTGAGATTGAGGTGATTCACTCCGAAGATGAAAACTCCATTGGTATCGCCAAGGTTCTTCCCAAGGATTCGCCGCTCTACTTTGAAGTGAATAATTTAATGATCGGTGATCACGTGGATGTGAAAACTAATTAATCTCGTTGAGAATTTCATTGGCATAATCATAAAGTACTATCCTAAGTCCCTCATCGGCTTTTAATAAACTCTCCAATTGCTCAGGATTCATAGCAAATAGATCTTCCTTGCTCTTAGGCTTTACCCAAACCAGTGCGCCCATAAAGACTTCTTTTAAGGCCTTAGTTCGACTTTTGAGATAGCTGGTCAACTCCACAGATTGCTCCTGGCTCAATTGTTTCTTGGCCTCTTGGGCCTGATAGACCAATTCCATGGTTTCATCGACTGAAGGGGCAGTATTCGCAAATGTGGCCAATCCCCAAAATAATAAAACGAATGCTATTTTCACAGGTGATCACTCCTCTTCCAAGAATGATTTTAACACAATGCAGCTAAAAATAAGAGTATGATTGTAAAGATTACAGGGACTAAGCGTCTTCAAAGAGCTTTTGGTACTGCTGGGAAATTTGCTCTTCAAGCTGATTGAGCTGCTTAGAGTAAAGGGCGATCTTCTCAGCATTGCCCTGTTGTGAAGCTTCAATCAACTGATCATTCACCGTTTGCAATTGCTCTTCTAATTTTTCAATTTCGCTTTCTATTTTTTGAGAAAAGTTATTTTTAACTTCGGTCTTCACAACCTTATTTTTTTCTTTCTTAGGCTTTTTCTCTTTTTTAGCTTCCCCTTCCCAACCAACTTTTCGTAAAAAATCTTGATAACCACCCAAGAAGTATTCTACCTTCTGTTCAGTAAAGTAAATGAGATTTTTGGCGTGTTGTTTAAGAAAGTCCTCACTGTGGGACACAAAAATCACTGCACCAGGATATTCATTTAACTGAGCAGACAATTCATCAATGGACTCCATGTCCAAGTGATTGGTGGGCTCATCTAAAAGCAAAACATTAGAGGGCTTGGCCATCACCTTGCCTAGCAAAACTCGTGAGCGCTCTCCCCCTGAAAGCAGTTTAATTTTCTTAAGAGCATCATCTCCGCTAAAAAGCATGGCACCACAAATGGCTCTGACTTGAGCGGTAGCCAGTTCGGGATTACTAATTTGGATTTCTTGTTCAATGGTATTTTCTAAGTGCAAACGCAAAATATTAGTTTGACCAAAGTGGGCACAAAGAGCAGAATTTTGCCATTGAATATCACCTTTAATCGGCTTTAATTCATTGGCCAAAAGATTTAAAAGAGTGGACTTACCCTTGCCATTCTTACCAACAATTCCTATGCGATCATTGACGGCCATGGAAAATGAAAGATCCTTAATGGGCATGGGGCTTTGGTTAGGATAGGCAAAACAAAGGTTTTCTACTTTTAATAAGAATTTGGCATGAGTCTCTTTATATTGAAAGCGCAAATTAAGAACACTTTCGTCTGAGCGATCTTCTAGTAAATCCATCTTCTCTAATTGCTTTAGGCGTGACTGAGCTTGTTTGGCCTTACTGGCCTTGGCCTTAAAACGATCCACAAATTGCTGAATCTCCTTGACCTTTTTTTCTTGATTGGCCTTAGTCTTTTCGTAAATTTCATCTTCTAAAAGCAATTGCTCATAATAATCTTTAGTGCGTCCGGAGACTTTTTTCACCTTACCACGATTAAGACCCATCACATGGGTGCAAACTGAATCCATAAAGGAGCGATCGTGGGTAATAATAATAGCTTCACCAGCAAAAGTTTTTAAAAAACCTTGCAACCAGCGCACACTGACAATATCTAAATAGTTTGTGGGCTCATCTAAGAAAATCATATGGGGTTCGGACAAAATAACTTTGGCCAAATTAATGCGTAATTGATAGCCACCAGAAAACTCACTGGCGGCCCTGGATAAATCTTCAGTTGAAAAACCTAGACCACTGAGGATTTTTTCAGCGCGGTAGCGCTCATGCTTTTCATTCTCTGGCAAAACAACTAAGCATTCATCTACAATCGTTGCTTCACTCCAATCAAAGTATTGTTGCAAGCTTCCGATCAGATAACCTTTAGGAATTTGAACTTCCCCTGAATCGTAACCTTCTTCGCCTAAAATCACTTTCAGTAGAGTTGACTTCCCGCTGCCGTTGCGGCCAACCAGACCGATGCGTTCACCTCTGTTCACGCTAAAAGTCACCTCCTCAAAGAGAAGGCGACTTCCATAAGATTTAGCAAGATTTTGGACTTGAATCATAACAACACAATGGCATAGGAATTCAAATCCTGTCTAGAAGGAAAAAGAAACTATTTTTTGGAAGACTCTAGTCTTTTTTGAATATCACCAAGTAGTTTCTGATCAGTTTTAAGGGCCATTAAGATCTGATTATAAGTCTCAGCATCCATGTCCTTGACCTTGTTAATAGCAGCTTCCATTTCTTGATTGGCTTCTGTAGCCATTTTTTGCTGATCTTCTTGAGACATCTCCGGATTAAACTTTCCGCGATATTTATTTTGAATTTTCTCCACTTCAGCATAAGCGTTCACAAATGCCTC
>SKGZ01000088.1 GCA_007117175.1 Bacteriovoracales bacterium
AATATAAGGATTATTTTCAGCTTTATCAGAAATTATCAAGTGAACAACAAGAGCATTTGCTTAAGAATATTGCTAATTACGCTTTAAGTATTTATGACCAGCAGATGCTAACTGAAGACTTAGTACTGTAGGTTTTTCTTAACCCATTCCACGCAAAAACGAACATTGTCCTCGGGAGTCTCTATTAAAACCCCATGTCCCAGGCCAAAGATCCACTTGGAGTAATCAAAATTATTTTGATCCAAGTGTCTTTTCAGCTCTTCTAGGTTTCTTTTGAGGTGATTCTTTTCTAAGTGTAGCCATGCAGGGTCAATATTGCCTTGCAAAGTATAACTTGAAAGGCTTTCTGATGCTTTAACTAAATCTGTTCTCCAGTCAAAGGCCAGAATATCGCATGCTAGTCCTTCTCCGACCAGCCATTGAGGGCTGGTCATCTTAGAGTAGTAGGTTAAACTGACCTTTGGATAGTGTGACTTAAATTCGGTAAAAATTTCATTGAGGTGCGGGATTAAAAAATTCTTAAAGTCAAAAGAGCATAGTTCCCCAGCAGCGGTGTCAAAAAGGCAGAGCGCCTGGGCGCCACCTTGCGCTTGGATCAAGAGATTCTTGATTAAAGATTTTTTTAATTTTTGATAAAATTTTTCATAGACACCTTGGTAGAGAAATTTCTTTGTGTTCACTAGGTTGCCTTTGTGTGAACCTTCTACCGCATAGGTGAACAGTGTAAAAGGTGCTCCTGCAAAGCCAATAAGTGTCTTGTCTTTGGGCAGCTCTTTGCTTAATAGCTTAAGGGCTTGCTTTTGAAAATCAAAAAAACTCTCTTCATCGGCAATCGGATTGAGACGGTTCAGGTCACTTTCTTTTTCAAGATGAAAACCAAGGCGAGGAGGTCCTTGTAAGTAGTCTAAACCCATTCCTAGAAATTCAAGAGGAAATAGTAAGTCTGAGAATAGAATAGCAGCTGAAAAATCAAAATCACGGATAGGTCCCATGGTAATTTCACAGGCCAACTCAGGTGTTTTACACATTGTCATAAAGTCAGATTTTTTTCTGATGCTTTGGTAATGAGAGTGATAGCGACCAGCTTGTCGCATGAACCAAACAGGAACTTGCTTCTTTCCAGTCGATGAGTCAAGTGGGTGATTGATCAAGTTATTCATATTGAACCTCATTTTTTATTTCTAATTTATAGCCTATTCCTCGAACACTGAGTATTCTAAGATCATTGGGTTTGTTCTGTATCCATTTTCGAAGAGTGACTATATAATTGTCAACAGTCCGAGCGGATGGATAGCTCTCCTCTCCCCAGACATGATCAATAATTTCATCTCGACTGATCACTTTCTCTTTATTGCTAATCAATAGGTGAAAAATAGCTGCTTCTTTTTGTGAGAGTAAAATCTTTTTGGAATTTGGTAAGATAAATAATTCAAATTTTTGAGGATAGAATACAATATCTCCTATTTGAATTTTCTGAGGCCCATCTGCTATATATGCCTGAAGTTTTCTAATGCGGTTTAACCTGATAATGAGTTCTTTTAGCTGAAAAGGCTTAGTAATAAAGTCCTGTGCACCAAGTTCAAAACTCTCTAGACGTAGTTCAGGATCATTTTGTGCCGTCAAGAAAAAGAGAAGAGTTCGAGGTGAGTTTTTTCTTAACATTCTCGCTAATTCGATTCCATTGCCATCAGGAACGTTGATATCTAAGAGTGCTAAGTGAAAACTATGGTCATTGATAGCATTTGTGGCATTTTTGATATGTGTATACCAGTGGCACTCAAACCCCTTATGGTCAAGGAAGTCTTTAAGTGTCTCACCTAAATCGATCTCATCTTCTAGTAATAGAACTTTAGTTTTCACTTTCTTATTGTCCCTTAGGAATTTGAATAATAAATGATAAAATTTGATTCTCTACTTGTATTTTCAATTCCCCCCCCATCATATGGACCAGCTGATTCACCAGGTAAAGGCCTATGCCAGATCCTTTACTTTGAGCAGATTTATAAAAAAGTTCTGTCCAATCCAGATAATTGGAGAGTTTTGTTAAAGATGGAAAGTCGTGATATTTCAGTAGAATAGAGTTAGCTAAAATCGTCATCTCAAATTCAGCATATCTGACATCTTTGTTATGATTTTGGGTATTTTGCAAAAGATTGTTCAGAATTATTTCAAGGGCGTTTTCATCGGCTTGAATATCACAAGATGGTAATTTGGCCGCATTAAACTTAAGAAAGGGATAGATCTCTTTATTTTTTTGATAATAAGCTGTTAAGAACCTCTTTAAGTCGAAACTATGAGTTCTTAATTGATTTTTCCCCTCAATCCTAGAAAGAGCTAGAACCTTGTTAAGTTCATCCTCTAGTTTCTTAACAGCAGTTTGTTGTTTGTGAAAGAGGTCTTGTAAGCGTTTTTCTTCTTTTTTTTCTCGCAAAATCTCACTCATAACTTCTGAGTGAAGTTGAATACTAGAAAGAGGTGTTTTGAGTTCGTGAGTTAAAGTTGAAAAAAAACGCT
>SKGZ01000139.1 GCA_007117175.1 Bacteriovoracales bacterium
CTGGTGTGGCCATGAAAACCTTCTCGCACAGGGTGTGATAGAAAATATGGAAGAATAAAAACAATGGTAAAACCATATGCAATAAAACATCCATACTATATAAGCTGGTAATTTCAGCTTGTTGAAAAGCAAAGCTAAAAATAGCAAAAAAGACTAAACTACAAGTGGAAATTAGAAAGAATTGATCAAAAACCCAAGCGGCAAAACGCACTTTATAAGAAGGACTTAAAACTTGAGTGATCTTTTGCGCAACCTCTTCCTTTTTAGCGACCATGTGCTTTTTAAACTCAACATCTAGCGGAGCACTGGGTAAATCAATAGTCATGGCTTTTTGAGTCACCGGTTTCGGAGCAGGTGTCTTGGGCCTTTGTTGCAAACTACTCATCTTTCTTTTTAGCAAATCTCTGCTGTTATCAATTTTATTTTTAGAGTGAAAGCCCAAACCATCTGAAAGAGGTTTCACCTGATCAAAATCAAAATCTTCAAAATCCTTTTTGCTCACTCATTGTCTCCTGGTTTTTAGAGATAAACTCAATATAATTTAAGCATAATTAGAAAGGGCTTTCAACTAATTGCACAAAAACCGTGAAAAAAACCAACCAGTGTCACAACGGCCGTTTCTGCCCTTAAAATCGGGGTCTTAAGAGCGATGCCATGAGCGCCCAGCTTAGATAAAAATTGTTCTTCTGGCATGCTCAGCCCCCCTTCTGGGCCCACCACTAGAGTGATCTGGTCTTGCATGGCCAGCTTAGGTAATTGGCTGGTTTCTTTCATTGATCCATAACACAAATTCCCTTCTACTTGCCTTAAAAGTAACTCAAGACTGGAAAGATACTCAACCTTTAGATAATGAGTATGATTTGATTGCTCCATAGCTGATTGAATTAATGAATCAATCCGCTGGGGTTTAAGCTCTTGCCCGTTTGAAAAATCTGCCTGAAAGAAACAAAGCTGCCTAATACCCAGCTCAACTGCTTTTTTAATGATTTCTTCCTGAGCGGGTCTTTTCACTAAGCCCACGGCCAGTGTGATATTTGTCGGTGCAAGATCTTTCATCTTTTCATCGGCTACTTGCAATAAAATTGAATTTCTTAAAACTTGAATGACCTTGGCCATGGCATAGCAGCCACTACCATCAATTAACTTTAAACTCTGACCAGGCTGAACTCGCAAAACATGAATAAGATGATGACAAGATTCTCCACTGTACTCAAACTGATCCGCTAGAGGAAAATGAGGCACATACAAAGCGCGCATTTTAAGATTTAAAGGTTAAGCTCACCCAGTCACCGCGCTGGACTCGATGAATAAAGGCCAATTGCTCATGCTGATAATAATCTTTTAAATCCTGCTCTTGTTCTTGCAATAAACCGGAGACCACAATATAGCCTCCCGGAACCAATTTAGATTTAAAAAATGTAAGATTCTCAATCAAAACAGGATATAAAACATTGGCTAAAATGAGATCGTAACCAAATTGATTTTTTAATAAAAATTCCTTGGAGCTGGTAAAAACATAATGATCCAAATCGCAATGATTTAAATTAAGATTCACTTGGCAATTACCTTGAACCACTTCATCAATGTCCAGTAAGGTTATCCTCTTGGAGCCACCAAAAATCTTTTCCGCAGAGATTGCCAAAACCCCAGAGCCACAACCAAAGTCGAGCAAATTACGAGGGCTGATTCCCTGGCCGTGTAAGAACGCGATGGTTTCAATACAACCTAGAGTTGTTTCATGAGTCCCAGTGCCAAAGGCTTGCCCTGGCTCTATACGAATAGAAATCTGCTTGCCCTCACTAGGTTCCATCCAGCTGGGAATGACTTCAATTTTTTTATTCACCTCTTGAGGTGTATAGTACTTTTTCCAATTCTCAAGCCAATTACTCTCTTCAACTGGCAAATAATCTAACTTAGCGCTCTTATCAATTTTGAGAATTTGCTCTTGAATCTCTTTGAAGGCCTTGGAACTAGGATTGAGTTTAAAGTAAAAACTTGCGCTCAACTGGTTTTGCCCACCCTCTATTTCCTCAATCACACTTTCGGGAAGACTGCCCCCTGAATAAGAACGCTCACCTAAAATCGAATCTAATTGCTGCTCATTTAAATCTAACTCCTCACCACCCAGACAAAGCTGGTTTTGCAAGGTTGCTTTCTTGATCTGCTCCAAGAAGTCCGCGCTAGAAGCAGTGACGTTGATTTTTAAATAGTTCTCATCCATAGTTTATCTATAGCCTATTTTCCCTATCACTGATAGAGACCGTGTAAAATTGATCACTTACTTATCCTGTCTGCAAAAAGTAAGTTCAGAGTTTGCATTATGCAAGGTTCAAACTTATAATCTGCAAGTCTTTGGATTTAATGAGATTTTTCGGAAAAATACTTACATAGTTAGGGCCTTGAAGACCAGTCAATTGCAGGAAATAATAAAATGATCAGCTTCTTGAGGTCTAGACGATGAACATATCGGGATAAATATCTCACAGGACTATTTTGACCTACAGGTCA
>SKGZ01000149.1 GCA_007117175.1 Bacteriovoracales bacterium
AATTCTGGCTTGTTGATTAGTTTTATAACCACTGATTTTAGTCTCATGAAGCCATTGTAAAAAGGTTCGGTGTTCACTAAAAGAACTTGGTAAATGAGTATTGAGGTAGGCATGACCAAACCAGTAGGAATGCTTTTCGTAGAATTGCCAACCGAATGCACTACGGTGCATAATCGCTCCGGTTTTATTACTGCCAGTGTCAATTCGCGGTTGGTATTCAAAGTAAGCTTTAAGTTTTTCGTGAAAAAATGGACCGCGATAAAAAAGCATAATCCACAATTGATCATCGCCACGATCTTGCGCTTGAGCGTTGAAAGAGTGAAAAAGGTTCAGTATAACTAACAGATATGCAATTTTCATAAAAACGTCTTCATTCTAAGGGTAATAAGGAAAAATGAATAGGTGAAAAGTTATTTATTTATCACAATTTTACTATTGAGTTTTCCAGTGTATGGCAAGGAGGGAAAGGAGCTTGATCAGAGGCTGCGAGGAGAAGACTGTCGAGAGTATTATCAAAGAAAAATAAACAAGCGTGTGAGTCTACACGATAAAATCAATGAGCATTTTTTTATAACCGCCAGTGCTTCATTGGTCTTTGCTTTCATTTACCCTGTGGTTTCAGGGGCTTTAATTGGTGTGCACTATGGTGCAATGCTTTATAGTTCTTTCTATGGCTCAGAAAAAGGAAATATTTTTAATCTGCATTATTTAGACACAGACGAGGGGAAAAATCTTTTTAAAGAGATGAATCAAATCGATCAAGAAAAGTCCAATGTGGATATTTTTCGCATTGTAGAGAAAGGCTTTGAATCGGGAGACTTTTGTGCCAATCTTCCCACTTTGGTGACCTTGGATGAGGTCAAAGATTATATTAAGGGTAAAATTCTCGAGGGTAAAATTGAGAAAGATTTAAAGTCACTAGAAGATGTTCTCGATCAGTTAAATCCACCTGTCCCCATGAGAGATGAGCAAACCTGTGAGTGGACTTATTGTTAAGAAAGTTGTCTTAACATTAAGACATCACAAGGAGCATAGGCTGCTAGGTGATCTGTAAAGGAGCTGTGAAAAAAGTTTTCTATGGTTCCTTTTTTGGGAGTAATGCAAACTGCTAGCTGCGTTTTTTGTCCTTCTAAGAGTTTGATGGCGTCTCTTTTAGCACTATTGCTTCCTTGTACTACTGCTTGAAAGTTTTCATCTTTTAAATTAGGAAAAGCAGATTTATATTTTTGCAATTGATCATTGAGTTGTTTCACAGTTTTAGCGATTTGGTTGTCGTTAGGGTAGAAAGGAACAATCATATCTCCAGGGTAAGAGTAATTGACTAAATTAAGATAGTGAATCAGATGAATTTTAGTTTCATTGAGATCGATGAGTTGATTGACTCTTGTGAGTTGCTTTTCTGTGTGCTCATCAATATTAGTAAAGATATACACTTGTCTCATTCATCACTCCTTGGAAAATTTTTCTCTATCATAGAGAACTTTAAATAGACTGGCCATGGAGTTATAATGAGGTTAAGCAAAGGAGTGTTCATGTCTAGGAAATTTATTGTTTATATTGCTCTATTATCATTATCTTTTGGTGCTCAAGCAGGTCTGTATTTAGAGCCATACCTTGGTCTTGAACTAGGTAAGCAAACTGACACAAATGTTAATGAAAGCCTGGTGGGAACTCATGTTGGAGGAAAGCTAGGTTGGAGTTATTTCAATATGGCCTTTGGTTTGGATTATATGAGGGGGAATCTTTCAGCTAAGGAAAGTGGGCAAACAGATAAAAGTACCTCTAGGGATGTGGGGTTATTTGCCCAATTTAAATTACCAATGGTTAAATTTGCAGCAACTTACTTTATTGACTCACAGCAAGAAATGAAGAACAGCCCTGCCGAATATGGGGGATCTGGCTATAAACTAGGGGTGGGGTTTACTGCTTTTCCACTAGTGAGTCTTAATCTCGATTATATTGTTGTTAACTACGATGAGCTCACAGGGGTTGGGGCAGCGACGCAAATGGATCTTGATCGTAAGTCCTTATTACTCAGCGTGAGTGTTCCCTTTTCTTTCTAGTTTTTGCTATCTCTCTTACCTTGTCGTCTTTTGGTTCGCGAGCTAGCGTGACCTTGCTTGCGTAAAATCCCTGTTTTATTTAGTTCTGTAGGGTTCTTGCTCTTAGTGCGTGTGCTTTTCTTTTTAACAGAGATAGATTTTTTGGCTGGAGCTTGACGAATTTTTTTCACTGTTTTCTTTTTGCTAGTTTTTTTCTTGCTGGCCTTCTTTTTAGTCACTTTCTTTTTGCTGGTCATTTTTTTAAGCTCTTTTTGTAAGCGCTCTAATGCTTTTTCAAAAAATTTAATTTTGATGGGAAGACTGTCTGCTACCTTGGAAGCCATACCTTTTGTTTTCAGTTTTCTTTTGGTGTTTCTTTTCTGAGTTGTTGCTTTTTGTATTAAACCTTCAATTCTTTTAATCTTGCTTTTGATTTGCGCCTCAGTCAGTGTCTTGATTTTAGTGA
>SKGZ01000016.1 GCA_007117175.1 Bacteriovoracales bacterium
AAATTGATAATTTTTTTCGCTTAAAGCTAAAGTCTCTTTGACAAATTCCAAACGGGCCATGTCTTGCTCAATGCCAGTGTGTAAATCTGTAATCTCTGTTTTGAGGATTAACTCTTGCTCCATTTTCTCAATAGTGGCCGTATTCTTTTGCGCTACCGCTTGTCTGACCTTTGACTGAGTGATTCCTCCTTCAAAGAGGGGAACACTGACAGTCACGGTGGCGTCCCAGCGCATATCATTGACAAAAAATCCCTGACGATACAAATAATAATTTCCCTGAAAGGACACCTTGGGCACATGCTCCCAACGTTGCACCTTCACTTGCCTTGAGGCAAATTCTACTCTTCTTTCATTAATCTGCATCTCCGGCAGTCGATGGATGTGATCTAAATACAGATCCAAAGAGTCTAATTGCATTCTTGAAATACTCGGCGTTGCTAAATTAGTAGCAGTAATTCCACTGAGCTGTTGAAATTGCAACCACTCACTTTGCTGCATGCGCTGAGTATTTTGCAAATTGACCTGAGTGTTCATCACCTGTGTTCTGGCTAGCAAAATTTCAGACTCTCTCGCCCTGCCAATTTTAGTTTGGGCCTGTAATTCCTTGACCGTTTGTTGTAAAATTTCAATTTGCTTTTTATAGTTTTCCTCGTCCTTTTGATAAATCAATAAACGATAATAGCTTTCCACCACCTCGGCATAGAGATCTCGCTCCACCTTAGTAAGCATACTCTTTTCTGCCTCATAGCTACTTTGAAAGCTGCGAATGCCTTCGTACTCCCTCAAACCATTAAAAAGATCTTGGCTTAAACTCAAACCGGCAAAACGCTGAATAGGCCCTGGATCAAATGGCCCAATTTCCTCTCTCCAAAATTGATTTCCTCTCAATTCTAAGGTGGGAAAAAGTGCCCCTTGCGCCTGCCTGACTAATTCCTTGGAGTCATTGATTTTTTCTTGCTGAGCTTTGACCAAAGGAGAAAACTTGCGCGCCTCCTTTAAGGCATCTTTGAGCTCTAGGCTCCACAGTGAATGGCAGTTGGTGAGAGTGAGAAATAACAGAACTAGCTTGCTCATGGAGCTTTCTATTAAAGCAGAGCGATGACCACTTCACAAAGTCTATTTTTTTGAGACAAACGCTAATTGGATTTTATTGACCATCCTGTCCCGATCCATTCCCCAGGCCTGGGCTAATTCCCTCTCCATTGCCACTACCAGGGCCACCAGGAAATAAAGCATCAGCATCACAGTTTTCTACAGATTCAGCCATATCAATGATTTGCTCAACTCGAAGTAATAACTCAAAGAGTTCATAAAAATCATCGGGGTGCAGAGGATTGTTGACTGATTTGAGAGCTGCCTTAATTGGATTGTATTCACTTAACACATCATTGAGGATTTGGCAGGGCATGCGACGAAAACGAGGATGATGTTGTGAGATTTCAGCTTGCAGGTCAATAAGATCATCTTCGACTTGCGTCAAATCCTGATAAAGACCTGTATAGTTTACCTGAGGATCTGGCACGACTCCATCTTGTCCGCCCAATTCTCCACTGACCTCTCGCTCTTTATTAAATTCATCGCAAGCACTGAAGGTGAACATCAGGGTGAAAATTGTAAAAAACTGGCTTATTTTTTTCATTTGCTGATCTTCCTTTGTTTACTGATCCATACATGTAATGGGTACACCACCACCGCCTTGTTGACTCGGAGGGCATTGGAACTGAATCTCCAGGTTAACACTAGTTTCCTCATTACTCTGGTTGCGAGCTGTGATTGTAAACTGGTAAATGGAAGCTTGATTAGGAGGAATGACATCGACATTAAGTTCAATATGGCAGTTAGTTCCGTTTATATTTTTAATTACTCCTGGGGATCCTGAAATGTTTTCATATTCACAGCTTCGAAGATTATTGTGGGCATCACCTGTCTCCATCGTAGTCGGAAGTATCCAAGGGTTTATATTATCATTAAGAATAATGGTAACGACCCCATCAATTCCGTACTCGACAGTAGGAGCTACCGGCTCAGGGACAACTTGAATAGTAACTTCCGCGGTGGTCTCTCCCCAATCATTTTTAGCTTCAACTGTGTAAGTGCCAGAGTCAGACTCTTGCGCATCTTCAATGGTGATGACGCAAGTATTATGATTAATTGTTATTCTTGATCCATGGTTGACATTATCTAAGAAGCGACATTCAAAATAATCTTTTTTATTTTCTTCAAGTTTAGAAGGCTGAATTGTAATACGGCTTCCTTCTTGATAAGGCTGCTGTATAACCATGTTGTATTCCAGCTCTGGAGCACTGCAATCATTATTATCGCAGTATTCATCATGTTCATTTTGGCAAGCTGATTTTATTGCCTCTCGAATATGATCAATAACATGTTCATTGAGGTAGCTGATCAAATCCAAGAGATCCCTTTGGTCCTGTGGATGAATAGATTGAGGATTGCTAAAAGTGTTGTTCAAAGCATCGCGTTCACTTTGGAAACTTGAAAGTGCATTTTCCAGCACACTACATTCTTGATTCTCATTGAGTGAGAGCAAGTGGGCAATAATTTGTTGTTTCATCTGTGCATACTCCCCAGTTGGCTGCAATTGCGGATTCACTGGTGGGGTGTAGTTAAGCCCTGAACCCGCGCCAGAGCGATTACTGGAGGTGTCAGCACAAGAAGCTAGCAGCAGCGACTTCAATAAAATTATGGCCAAATACTTTTTCATACTATTCATTGTAGAGCTGATCGGTCCTGTGAAAGAATTTCTTTAGTAAACTGCTCTATTTTCAAAGATTTAGATGACTTAGCGAATGAGCCATATTGCCAAGATTTATTGGCGCTTCACCAGATCTTAACACAAGCTTAACACTCAAGTTCTGCTAAGTTCGCTATAAAAAAAACATGAAAAAGTTGATCATCATTGCCATGTTCTTTTGCACTCATTTGACTCAAGCCTGGGATCAGAGCCAGGACTTCTCTTCTTACACTACGACTAAGTCCATTGTGGATGAGTATTTAAAGGGCAAGTGGTATGAGCGTATTCATTTGCGAGGTTATGCTCAGTTTCGCTATAACCGTTTAATGGAGAGTAATCCCGACTTGGTTTGCCCTCAGTGTGATCGCTCCTTGGGAGACAATAATAATTTCTTCTTTCGCCGAGGACGTTTAATTTTCTTCGGTCAAGTTTCAGAGAGAGTCTTTATTTATATTCAGCCAGACTTTGCTTCCGCGGTGGGAGGAACAGAACACTATTTTAACTTGCGAGATGCTTATTTTGATTTAGCGCTCACTGATGATAAGGAGTGGCGTATTCGCTTTGGTCAATCCAAGGTGCCATTTGGCTTTGAGAACTTGCAATCCAGTTCCAATAGGGGGCCGCTGGATCGTCATGATGCCATGAATTCGGCAGTGGCCAATGAGCGAGATATCGGCACTTACTTAATGTATGCCCCCACTCATATTAGAAAGCTTTTTGCTAGAGTGACCACTGAGCACTTAAAAGGATCGGGGGATTACGGAATGTTTGCCTTTGGTTTTTACAATGGACAAACGGCCAATCAGCCCGAGCAAAATAATGGTTTGCACCGGGTGTTTCGATTGACTTATCCCCACGAGTTTCTTAACGGTCAAATTCTAGAAGGTTCCATTCAAGCCTATGAAGGAAACTATTTTATTGCGGGAGAGAATTTTTACGATCAGCGTTCTGCAGCTTCACTGATTCTTTATCCTCAGCCTTTTGGTTTTCAGCTTGAGTACAATGTGGGGCAAGGCCCAGAATATAATTTTACCACTGGTGATGTGCAAGTGCAGGACTTAACTGGTGGTTATGCTATGATTAATTATTCTTATATCTCAGAAAAGTACGGTCGCTTTTTCCCGTTCATCCGCTATTTTCGCTATAACGGTGGTAAAAAACACGAGGGGGGCAGGGCCTACCGAGTCAATGAGTTTAATATTGGTACTGAGTGGCAGCCCGATGATGGTTTTGAGTTAACAGTTAGTTATATGATTTCTGATCGAACCACCGGGGATCGAGTAGTTGACTTTAATCATCAAAGTGGCAGTACATTGAGATTGCAGGCTCAATTTAATTTCTAAAGAGGTCAAAACTTCCTGACATTTTAGCCTTTTGGGTCATTTGCTATAATAGATCCCATGAGGATTTTAAGCTTATTTCTTTTTCTTCTTTTTTCCACGGCCGTTTGGGCCAGTGAGCATGATGGGGATCAAGACAGTCAGTCCCTCGAATCTGACTCTGTTGAGACTAAGGATCAAACAGAGCAAACACAGACTCGAGAGACTAGTTCAGTGAATGAAATCACTGGATCTTTTCCACTGGATTAGTTCGACCAACTTTGCACTTGAGATCTAAATCGTGAGCCGTGATTAGGCATTAAGACTTCTGAAGAATAAATCTGAGCGTGAAAAGGCACATCCCTAATAAAAGTATAGTTGAGAAACATGGGGACACACTCTTGTTGTTGATTGCCTTCACATAAACTGGCCTTAGCATTCACCACTAAACCTGCTCGATTAAGCCCATCAACAGTTAAGAAAACTTCTTGCACTTTTTCTAGATGAACATTAATTCCCTCTTGGTCATAGGCTGCCAACTCATAGCGCAATGGGTTAAAATGACGCTCCTCAAAGGTTTTGTTGCGCATAATTCTTTGCTCTGAGACTTCATCTCCCTCAATTAAGGATTCCACAATAGCGTGATCCTCAGAGCATTCAATGACTTGATAGTTCTTCACATCCCTAGAGCAAAAGCCTAGAAAGCAAAAGGAGTTAGTGAGCTGGACTCGACTGCCACAGGCAAAGGCTTTTTCAAATTGGCCATTGCTAAAAAATTCATCAGTTTGCTTCAGGAGCTGGTTATCGGCATAACTATAGAGGTTAAAGGTCAGTGCAAGAAACAGGATCGCTTTCATGGTTGAATCTCCTCGATTACAGTGGTGTCAAAAAGTCTCCCATTAATTTTTTCTTTTGACAACGAGATCAAAAATATTCTATTGATATTAAACCCATTTCAATTCATTTTTTAGTGAGAAGGAGAAATATGAATTTTCTGTATTGTTTATTGTTAGTGCTAGCACCTTTGAATTTATACGCGGTTCACATTGAAGAGTCCCAAGCGGTGGATCAGCAAGAGCAGCAAGAGCAGCAAAATCTTCAGTTCAAAGATGCAGCTGAGGTGGATGAAGCCGACGAATTGATCACTAATAGAAGGCTAAGAGCGGACACAGGTTCACTTTCTCCTTGGAGTGTCTCTATCTTTACCAACTATCAAGGGGGGTCTGTCGCTCATCCGATTGATCCAGAAAGACCCAATATCGTGGCAGGTAATGATGCCACTACTATGACCTTGCAGAATTTAACGGGGACGGTGGGGATTCGCTATCGTTTTACAGCTAAAGATAGTTTGACTTTAAATGTGGGGTTTTTCATGACTACTCCCTTTCACAGTTCTATCACTACGGATAATGAAAGCCTACGACAAAGTTTCAATGATAATAGTCAAAAATTGGATATTAATGATCCAGAGCTTCGCTATGTGCACTTGAATAAAATTTTTGGTGTGCAGTCAGTGACAGAATTGAATTATCGTATGATCACCAATGGACAACAGCGCGATCGTTTTGATACCCGCTATTTTATTAGTCAGACTTTTATGAAGGACGTGGGGGACACCGGCTTTGGTTATGGTTCTCACTTTACCTTTACTAATCATGAATTAACCCACCCTGTACCGGATGGCCAAGCGACCCCAGTTCGCAGTATGATTGGGATTTATCCATTCTTAGAGTATGAAATCAATGATACTTATAACTTGCGAACTGTTTGGGGTTGGCAGGTGCTCGATCGATTTAAGAGTGAGTCTAATTATCAGAAACGTAAGGTCTATCAATCTGTGGGCTTGGGAATTTCTGTCACTAGGGATATCTTTCTCTATCCTAACATTCAGTTTATTCCAAGCGATATGCGTGCTGATCGAACGAATATTGCAGTCAGTGCCAATATTAACGTGTTCTAGCGAAGTCCTTAAGAGGCAATTTCTTCAGACTTAGCCTTTGGCAAGATTGTATTTTGATAAAGGTCCCATATGGGAAAGATGAGATCGTAATCATTCCAAATAAGATCACCATCAATAATTTCATATTGTTTGAAGAGTTCATGATTGAGATATTTTAATATTTCTGGGTGCTGTGAATTTTTGAGGAATGGCTGAAAGTCAATCTTTTGTGATTTGCCATCATTAAAAGTGATTTCAAGTGTATAGTCTTTTAGATATTTAACATTGGTGATTTTAATGACTTTCATTTTAGTTTTCCTTGAATTTTTTTGGGAACAATTTTCTTATGGTAGATGAAATAGTTAATCCAGCTTTGAACAATCTCATCTGCAAGTAAGTAGACTAATTCCTTGAAATCCTTAAGTTGCTTATTTGCGAGGGGAACCTTTCCTTTTACTTCTTTTATGGTGAAGTCTTCAATCTTACCATTTTGAATAATAATTTCAATCTTAGACTCTTGTCCTTGATAGCGAGCATGAACATGGACAGGTTGATGTTCATTAGAATAAAAAAAAATTACAATACCTAAATATTCATAGAGCTTTGGCATAAAACCAATTTTATCAAAAAGACTAAACAGGGTAAATACTTTTTGTCTCTATTGCCAAACAGGACTTTTCACTAGATCTTCCACCGGAAAGCCTTGATCTTTAGCGCGATTGACTAATTCTTGATAGCGAGAATCACTGATGGTAGGAGTTCGACTAAGAATCCATAGGGTTTTTCGATTAGGAGACCCCACCATCGCAAACTCATAGCCTTTGCCTAGCTCTAGAATCCAGTAGTCACCGGAAAAAAGATTAAAGTATCGAAGAATAGGAACAAAGCTCACCTTTAACTCAGCATTGGTTTGAGAATTCACCACTCGAGCAATGGCATTCGCTTCATTGATACGACCAGGGCGCTTTATATTTTGACAGCGATTGGTGACATTGACTCTGCCGTCATTGCGCAATTGATAGATGGCCTGGGTCGCTCCACAATTTCTTTGAAAGCTTTGGGGCAGACGAGCGATTTCATACCATTTGCCCATATAGCGCTCAATTTCCACAAATTGAACAGTCTCCACCGGTGGGTGAAGATCTGGCCCTTGGGCACAACTCAGGCAACTAAAGAAGAGAACTAAAATTATTTTTTTCATAATGGGGTTATCGGCTATCGGCGAAGAAAAATCAAGTTAGACAAAGGGTGGTATCAGCATTTCACTTTCGGAGATTAAGTAAGCTAGTTAAAAAAGACCTCTGAAGGTATGAGGTCATGAGAGATATTTCCAGTCTACGCTCGAACTCTATATAATTAATTGGATCCAGTTCTTTTCCAAGTAGTTTTAGGAAGCATCTTGTTTTCCTTGCAGTTTCTCAAGAAGTCATTCACTAAAGTTTGATAGGGGATATTCAGTTTTTTACTCAGATCTTTAAAATAATCGATCACATCTGTATCGAGCCTAATGGTTACGCTCTTTTTTAATTTACTGATGTAAGGGTTTGGTTTTAATTTCATTTTTTTTAAATCATATTCTTTTCGCATAATTTTTCTCCTATAGTTGCTCAAAATCCTTTTGCTCTTTTTTAGTAGCCTTTCTTGCGCTGATAATTCGAATAGTTTCAGTATTTTCTTGATAGACGTGAATAATAAATAGCAGGTTCGCCGTTGACCATAGCCAATAATAATAAAACGATCTTCGTCATTAGAATGGTCGGGATCATGTGTCGTTTGAGCAAGTGGGTTAAAAAAAGCCCCGCATTGCTGCAGGGCCTTAAAATGGTACTCCCAAGGGGATTCGAACCCCTGTTATCGCCGTGAAAAGGCGGTGTCCTAGACCGGGCTAGACGATGGGAGCTTAAACCGGTGAAGTACTATAAGTAAAAAATAATAACTTAAAATGGTGATCCCGCTGTGACTCGAACACAGGACCCTCTCCTTAAAAGGGAGATGCTCTAACCAACTGAGCTACGAGACCACGTTTTAAGTAAAAACCACTTTAAAATTGGCACCCAAAAAAGTCAACGGCTTTTTTGCGGCCAGGCCATTTCATAAAACAGAGTTGATTAACTTATCTTCTACAAAAAAGGCCACTATTTGCTCTAGGGTTTTTTCTCCTACACGATAGGCAGCCTCGCTGGTGCTAGCACCTAGGTGAGGAGTGAGAATGAGGTTGGGGTGGGCTGCTACTAGTGGCGAGTCTTTGGCCAGTGGTTCTTGGGCAAAGACGTCTAAGGCGGCTCCGGCGATGAGCCCTTGTTGAAGAGCATTCAGTAGGTCTGCTTCATTGACGATTTTTCCACGGGCAGCGTTGATCAAATAGCTGCTCTTTTTCATTTTCTCAAATTGCTGGAGGGTGAAAAGGTTTTCCGTCTCTGGACTCTTGGGAAGGTGCAAGGTGACAATATCACTGAGCTCAAGGAGCTCTTCTAGTGTCTCAGTTTTTTGCGCCAAATCACTTTGGGCCAAAAAGGGATCGTAATAATAGGTCTTAAGTTGAAAGCCGCTGAGTCTTTGCGCCACTAATTGTCCGATTCGCCCCATCCCCACAATTCCCAGAGTTTTGCCAGTGAGCTCTAATCCACTGTGAGCACTTTTATTCCAAATACCTTGCTGCATTTCTGCGTTGGCCTGTGCGGTGTGGCGCAATAAGGTGAACATGAGGGCAATGGCGTGTTCTGCGGCGGAATTATTATTGGCCCCCGGGGTATTGGAAACGGCAATGTTCTTTTGCCGGCAATAGTCCTTGTCGATATTATCAGTGCCTTCTCCAGCGCGAATAATATAGCGAAGTTGG
This sequence comes from Bacteriovoracales bacterium, assembly GCA_007117175.1. Classification (GTDB taxonomy): domain Bacteria; phylum Bdellovibrionota; class Bacteriovoracia; order Bacteriovoracales; family Bacteriovoracaceae; genus SKGZ01. The sequence goes on from SKGZ01000016.1 coordinate 8,850, forward strand.
GGGCAGCGGGCAAGAAAGTCTGCATCACAAGTGGTGGCCGAGCGGATGATTAATCCGTGCATATCTGGGCAGAGCTTAGCAATTTCTTCTTGGCTGTTTTTGGCTTTGGGGTACACTTGCAATTGGGGGTGGGCGCAAAGTTTTTCAAAAATATCGGCGTCCATACCATCGCAAACCAGAATTTTAGCTTTACTCACAATCAATCCTTTTGTTGAAATTTTTATTTCTCTATTTATAACTTCTTTGGCTTCAAGACTCAAATTTGAGAGTTTCTAATTTACAGAGAAGAAAAGTTTAGTTAAAACTGGGGTTTAATTTTCATAGCGATAAAGTATAAATAGGAGTTATTGATGGACACACAACAGTGGTTAGGCTGGCTTTATTCACCAGTGATTCTCGGAGCTTTTGCTCTCTTAGTAGCAATCTTTTTTTATTTTAGGGTGGTGAGTTTGCCCAAAGGCAATGAGACCATGGAGCGAATCGCCACCTATATTCGCCAAGGGGCCATGGCCTTTTTAAAAGCGCAATATCGCGTTTTAGCTTTGTATTCATTGGTAGTGTTTGCCGGAATTACTTTTGCTCTGGGCATGAATGCAGGAGTAGCCTTTCTTTTGGGAGCAGCTTTAAGTTTGTTGGCAGGATTTAGTGGAAT
>SKGZ01000106.1 GCA_007117175.1 Bacteriovoracales bacterium
ATGCTGCCAAAGCTCATCTATTTTTTTACGGCCATTGGAGCGAATCAGCACCTCATAAAGACCCTGCTCACTTTGAATCACTTGCAAGAAAAATAACTCTGCTGCCCCCCCCGTTCTTTTCTTATGCACCTTTAAGCGCGAGGCAAAGACCTTGGATTGATTGAAAACCAAATGGGACTTTTGCGGCAAAAATTGCGGCAAATCATAAAAGTGAGCGTGTTGCACCTGCTGAGTGGGGTGATGATAAACCATTAACCTGGCCGCTGATCGCCCCTTGGCACAAGGCCTTTGGGCGATCAACTCAGCGGGTAGCTGGTAATCATAGGAACTTAAAAGCTGATCAATTGCTGCAGTGTTTGCCATTTTCTATTGAAGTGATACCATAAAGTAAGGAGAAAGGCCCTATGCATTCACTGATCTTATTCACTTTACTACTCTGCCCCCCACTGGCCTTTAGCTATCAGTGGCAAACTGATGATAGCTTACAACTAGCAGAAGAATTACAGCGACTAGCCGAAGATCGCTGGACGGAAAGTAAAACGGAAGAAAAATTAGCTGAAAAGATTAATCCTCAAATCGATCCACAAGAGGTTCCTGTGGAAAATATCGATCACTACTTTGATCAAATTAAGACTCGCTCAGCGGCTCCCAGAACCAGAGAAACTGACTCTAATTGAACTTAGAAAATCTAAATAGGCATTGAGTAGATCTTGCACCAAAGATAAATTTTTTAAACTGTGCAAACAATTGATCAAAATCTGCTGTAATTTCTTCAACACATAATCAATCACACTGTGCACCGGCTCCACTGTTTTGTGCTGGGAACTGACCACATACAAAGGATTCTTAACACTCATGAAAACTCTCCTCAATCTTAGCTGAGATTTGATCAAAATGACTTTGTAACTCGCGGTAAGGACGAGAGGCAAAATCAAAAACCGAACTTTGCTGTAAACTGGCCTGATTGATAGCGGCCTTATTGGGAATTGGCTCAAAGAAAAATTGTCCTTTCAACTGGTCGGCAATCTCTTGATAAGACTGCTGAGTGGACTTTTTACGCCCTTCCACTCGATTGGGAATATGGCCAATAATCTTAGGACTGGCCCCCACTTGCATGTCGATCACTTCATCAATCATATTGTGAAAGTGGGCCAGACCCTGCTGGGAAAAGCGATCAGTATGAAAGGGAATGATCACCCCATCAGAAGCCGCCACAATATTAACCATTAATAGCCCTAAGGTAGGCGGAGCATCTAATAAAATAAAATCATAATCGCGCTTAAGTAAATGAATTTCAATCATCTTCTTTAAAATCAATTGGCGCGGTGACATTAAACTGGCCACCGTCAAATCAAAACTACTCAAAAGTTGATGAGAGGGCAGCAAAGTTAAACCATCTTTTTGAAAAAGCCCCTGAGAAAAACTCACTGGCCGATGCAAATGAGACAACTCCTTCACTGAATTCATCAACTGCTGCCAACAACCACTCTCACTGAGCTTTGCTCCCATTAACTCGGTCAAATTCCCCTGAGGGTCCATGTCCAAGCAGAGAACTCGGTAGCCCTTATTTTTTAAACTATGGGCAGTGTTAAAAAGTAAAGTGGTCTTACCCACTCCCCCTTTTTGATTAATAAAGGACACCACCTTGCCCTTGTTGAGTTGATTGGATTGAAAAATTTTTTGAAACATGAGGATCTCCTATCCTCTCAATTTTACTCGCTGATTAAGCAAATAACAATGTCCCCACCCGCACCCAATGAGCTCCCAGCTTGGCGGCAATGGCATAATCTTGACTCATCCCCATGGAGAGTTGGATTTGCTCCCGATAAAACAATTTTTTTTGTTCACCTTTCAGCCACTTTTGTTGAATGGCCACTAAGCGCTCAAAGCATTCTCTGGCCGCCAGCTGATGATCCTCACTGCGAATAGCCCCCATGGTCATGAGCCCGCGCAAACGAAAATAAGAATTTTGCAATAAGCGAGCAGCCTCTAGCATTTCCTGCTCTCGGGTAAAGCCAAATTTTTCTTGCTCACCGCTGGTTTTGAATTGCAAAAAAACATCGACAATATTTTCACTGCCCACCTTTAATAATTCACCCACTAATTTGACTGAGTCAATGGAGTGAATAGAGTGCAACCCTGTCATTTGCAATAAGCTCTTCACCTTATTTCGCTGAAGATGTCCAATCATGCTCCAGCGAATATGGGGGCAATCTGCACTCAGATTTTTAGCTCTTTCCAATAAGTCTTGCACTCGGTTTTCTGCAAAGTGACGATGTCCTAATTGATAGTACTCTTTAACGGCACTGAGTTCTTGATTTTTGCTGACAATGAGCAATTGAGTCCAAGGCCGTAAATGCTTTTTACCTTCTTTGTAGCGATGACTCAAGCTCACGGCGGGCTTACTTTTTCGTTTTCTTTTTCTTTAAACGCACGGTCGCATTGATTTCAAAGTCATAGTTTTGAGCAATGCGATCCACTTCTTTAGAAAAATCAATTTTATCTAAGTAGTTTTTTAATTCATTCTTCACACTTTTAATGAATTCTTCCTTGGTAGTTTTAGCATTATTGACCAGTGAGTTTAAAGTCTCCTTAGGAAGAGGTAGATCATTGAGTAAATTGCGTAGCGCATCCTCGGTCATAAAAGCTGCGCTAACCCCGGTGGAAACAACTTTTTTGAATAATTCACTTAGATTACTTTTTTTTTCACTCTCATTCATGGCTTATCCCACCTCTGCGATTCTTTTTTGAAACGCTTTTAACATTTGCGGTAAATTATTGGCTACCAATTTATTCACCACCATTTTAGGAGCAAACATCTTAAACTCCACATCCAAGTAATAGGTCACTTCTGTTTCATTTTCACTCAGGGGTTTTAAATCCCAACCTCCAGAGTTTTTCTTGAAGAAATCTCCGCTTTTAAGATCCCAACTCACCCGGTGAGGCTTTTCATGTTCGAGTTCTAAAACATAACTAAACTTTTTAATTAAATTTAAACTGTATTGGGCAGTGGTGTGGGTCTCTGAGCTTTTGAGAATCTCAATTTCATCCACTCCCGAGACAAATTCGGGATAACTGGCAAAATCCACAATAACTTGATAAATTTTTTCTGCGGGGTAGGGAAAAACTTCTTTTTTTTCAATGCGCGGCATGCTCAGCTCCCATTTTTTTTAGTAGTGCGGTTTGCGATCAAAGTGATGTTCTGCGCGAATGTGACGAACGGTTCCCGTTTCACTGCGCATGACAATGGAATGAGTCAGTGCTCCCCAGGGTTTAAAGATCACTCCATCTAAAAAACTTCCAGCAGTGACGCCGGTGGCGCAAAACATAACATTGCCCGCGGCCAGGTCTTCTAAATTGAAAACTCGGTTGATATCTTCTACTCCCATTTTTTGTGCGCGATGAATTTCATCTTGATTGCGAGGTTTGAGCCGGCCTTGAAAGTCCCCACCAAGGCATTTTAATGCGGCAGCGGCAATCACTCCCTCAGGTGCTCCCCCTGTTCCAAAAAGCACATCCACTCCAGCGTTATCAGTGGCGGTGGCAATGGCCGCAGACACATCCCCATCGCCAATGAGATAGATTCGACATCCAGCGGAGCGTATTTCATGAATCAGCTCCTTATGCCTTGGGCGATCTAGCACCACTGCGGTGAGGTTTTGCAAACGACACTTTTTCACCTCGGCAATTCGCTTTAAGTTTTCAGTGGCACTTTGATTGATATCAATCACCCCTTTACACTCAGGGCCCACTGCAATTTTCTCCATATACATATCGGGAGCGTGAAGCATTCCCCCTTTATCTCCGATGGCCATCACTGAAATGGCGTTATGTCCACCGTTGGCGCAAATGGTGGTTCCCTCCAAGGGATCCAGTGCAATTTCTAATTCAGGACCAGAACCCGAGCCCACCTTTTCTCCAATATAAAGCATGGGGGCTTCGTCTCGCTCTCCCTCCCCAATCACCACGGTGGCCTGACACTCAACAGAGTCCAACATTGAACGCATCGCATCAACAGCTGCTTGATCCGCTGCTTTTTCATCTCCTCGTCCCATTTGTCTGGCACTGGCAATGGCCGCCATCTCTGTGACACGAATAAATTCTAAAGCTAAATTTCGATTCATAATCTTAACCCCTGACCTTGAATGGTAATTGACTAATTCTATTGTATAAAGACTACATCAAATGGCCAGTTTTTCCCAATCCTGCAGACAAAGAGCGCTAAGGCTATAATAGAGGGAGCAAAGGATGGCACTATGGCTTTAGCACTACTTAAAAACCAAACTGAATTTGAAGAAGTGGAAAAAAGGGTTTTTCCCCGTTTTCCAGTTGGGTCTTTAATTTTAAAAACTGAAGATCAACAATTATGGCAGGTTAAAGATATTTCCTACACTGGGCTGCAAATGGCCCATCACCAAGCTTGTCCCTATGGACACGGTGAGACTGTGAAAGCTGATTTAAGCTGGAATGGTGAGCACTGTGCAATCAGCGGCACTGTGCAGTGGAGCAGTGCTCATCGAGCAGGAATTGTTTTTAGTGATGAAAGCCAGCAGAAAATTCGTCATTTTCTCAAATTAGAAAAGATTGCTAAGAATCTTAAGTCCTTGGCCAAAGATGATTTTGTGCAAGAGATGGTGCAAATTCCCTCTCATTTGGCCTATTGGCTGGCCACTGACGGGCCGGTAGAAGTCTTTGTTTGGAGACACCCTCGCGGTCATGGCTATAGCAAATTTCAATGTCTTATTCTGGACACTATTGTGGAATGGCGTGATGGTTTGGGACTGCGTACAGGCAAAATTGTCAATAAAAGAGATGTGGAAACTCCCCTGCATTCAGAAGATGAAATCTTTTTTTCTTTTGATCAAGAGGTGAATTCTCATCGCTACCAACTAGCACAATCCTTGATTCAGGCCATCCCTGAACAGTATCAAGCAAATAGAGAGTACGAATTTTTAGCCTCTAAGTTTTCCTGACAAATCGTAACAAGATCAGTAACATAGGAAAGGATGTCGGCACAAAATGATCGCTATTGGGAGTTTGATAATTTACCCAATCGCCTTACCCTTTTTAGAATTAGCTTAGTGCCAGTGATGGTAGCACTGCTCTACGTACAGTCTGAGAACTATCAATTTCCTCTGCAAAAACTCTACGGAATCTTTGCGGCCATTATCTTTACTCTGGCCTCGCTGACTGATTACCTAGATGGCCTAGTGGCCAGAAAGCAGGGGCTGATCACCGCCTTTGGCTCTTTTTTAGATCCCATTGCCGATAAATTCTTAGTGGTCTCCAGTCTTATTATGCTTTTGTCATTGGGACGAATTCCCAGTTTAGTGGTGGTGATTTTGGTGTTAAGGGAAATGTACATGACCAGTTTGCGCTTATTTGCTGCCCATCAAGATATTAAAGTACCAGTGGAGTCAGTGGGCAAATGGAAAACGGCCACTCAAATGATAGGTATTCCCATGATTATGTGGCACTGGCCAATCTTTGGACTGCCCACCTCCCCTATTGGCCTGGGCTTTCTTTATACGGCAGCTGGCCTGTCTTTAATCTCGGCCATTCTTTACTCATTCAAACTGGTGAAGAAAATTCAAGATCAGCGTAAGCAAAAAAAACAGGCTAGCTTATGAAAGTTAAAAATCTTTTAATCAATATTAGCGGTGAAGATCGACCGGGAATCACGGCCCAACTGACACAAATCATCGCCCAATTTCAAACTCCAGTGATTGATATGGGACAATCCATCACCCACGGTCTACTCTCCTTGAGTTTACTGTTAAGGTGTGGGCAAGAAGATCAAGACATAATTAAAGAATTGCTTTTCATGGCCAATTCCCAGAACCTGCAATTAAATTTTTCATACCCAGAGCAGATACAATTGACTCAAGAAGATAAGAGCGAGCGCTACGCACTTTCTTGTGTGGGGCCAGAAGAAATTTCCTCCCAATTTATTGCGCAAGTGGCCGCTTACTTGGCAGCCCACGGTATTAATATTGTTCGCATCTATAGTGATCAAAAACATCAGGCCCAACTGAGCCATTTAGAGTTTTTAATCGCTGGAGCCAAAGATCTGAATTGGTCTGAAATCAAAAATGAACTGCTCAAAATTAGCATTCCTCACCAAATTGATTTTTGTCTGGTCAAAGATGATATTTTTAGGGCCAATAAAAGACTGGTGGTCTTTGACATGGACTCCACTCTCACCAAGGGAGAAGTCATTGATGAACTCGCAGAACTGGCAGGAGTCAGTGAGCAAGTCAAGGCCATCACCCAGAAGGCCATGGAAGGTGAGTTGGAATTTGAACAGGCCTTAAGACAAAGAGTGGCGCTACTCAAAGGATTAGAAGAACAGCAATTGCAAACCGTTTGTCAAAAACTAGAACTCACTCCAGGAGCAGCAGATTTTATTCAAGTCTTGCAATCTTTAGGTTGTCAAACAGCAGTCATCTCAGGAGGATTTGATTTCTTTACTGCTTGGATTGCCCAAAATTTAAATTTGGACTATCACTACGGCAATCAATTAGAAATCATCGATGGCAAGCTGACAGGTCAACTTAAGGGAATGATTGTGGACGGTGCTATGAAGGCCAAACTGATGCAAGAGTTGGCCATTAAGGAATCCATTAGCCTGCAACAAGTGGCAGCAATAGGAGATGGGGCCAATGATTTACCTATGCTGAGCGCTGCGGGAATGGGCATTGCCTTTCACGCCAAGCAGGCGGTTAAGCGTCAAATTGGCCTGCAATTAAGCTTTGGACCGATGAACTCACTGCTATGGTTTCTAGGCATTCCAACTAGTTACTCCGCTCAATATGCCAACTGTTCAACTGAGCGCAAAAATGTTATAAAATAAGCCTATGAGAGAAGTTTTAAGCTCTAAAATTCATATGGCCACTGTCACTGAAGCCAATCTGGAGTACATTGGCAGCATCACCATTGATGAGGAACTGCTGGAAAAGGCAGGGATCTGGCCTGGACAAAAAGTTTTAGTGGTTTCAAATACCACTGGTGCCAGACTGGAGACCTATACCATTAAAGGTCCCCGCCACTCTGGTGTGATCTGTATGAATGGAGCCTGTTCTCACCTGATTAAAAAAGGGGAACAAATCATTATTATAGGTTTTCAATTTGCCTCTCACCCTGATGAAGTGGCCGAACCAAAATGCATTCTAGTGGATGAGCAAAATCGCTTTAAAAATTATCTTTAAAAACCTAATTTACGACGAGCCTTGTCCTTGAGCTGATCCACCGCCTCTTGTTTTTGAGATTTGGCCTGATCTTTTTGCTTTCTTTCAATCTGATTTTTAAGTTGATCAAATTGAGTGTTTAAGGAAGCTAATTGTTCTTGATGCCCTTGCAGTGGTTTTAGGTATTTTTGCTGGGCCTGTTGATAAGAATTGCGAAAAGGTTGCAATGTTTGGGCAATTTTCTCTCTGACTGCACTTTCTACTTTTTGCTGGGCCTGTTGCATTTTTTCTTGCAATTGAGTACGCAATCCTCGCTGTAATTGTTGATCCAGACTGGAGCGAATGGCAAGAGAGGGCCGCAGCAAACGTCCACTGAGAGTCAGAGTAAGATCAAATTGATCAATGGGTTCAAAAATTCGACTCATTATTGTTTGCACATTTTTTTGCTCAGAAGAAACTCTCCAACTGGCTTGATCAAAGTCACTTCGCACACTCAGTCTATTTTCCTTTGCCTTCAATAGACCTTCGGCAGTGATTTTCCCCCGCGATTGATTAAGGGCAAGACTAAGTTTGGGATTTTCACTAAGGTTGAGTTCTTTTAAATTAAAAGAATCAACTTGCCCTGTCAGAGCAATAAAGTTTTCACTTTCTCTCATGTCAATAGTGCTATTAAAGAAAAGTCCTCGCAACTCCTTGGCCGGAAGATCAGCCTCAAATTGGATTTGCCAAGGAAGATCTGTCACGAATTGATCAGTGGAAAGATCTTTAATCGCTCCCCCCACACTGGCCCCGGCTTCTACTTCAGAGCTTTGACGAGCAGTGATTTCTGCTAATCTAAGCCAAAAAAGTGGATAGGCATTTTTTTGGGGAAAAGTGATGCTCACTCCTTCGCCTCTAGGTGGTGGCGAAATTTTCTTCGGCCCTTCCCCTCCCCTTTCAGGGGCGTAGGCCAAAATCTTTTGGCCCAATGCTAGGTAAGGTTCTAGAATTTTTTGCAAAGTACCACTCAAAAGATCTTGAGTTAATTGAGAAAGGTTCAAACTGGGGATTTTCAAATAGGCCTTGGCACTCTCAATATCCTCTTTGATCCAATCATCTATTTGCCCTACTCTTTGAGAAAAATCCTTAGCGCTCGCCAGTTGGGAGTCTAACTGACTCTGAGCGCTGCGAATTTCACTTTTAATTGTTTTATACTGAGACTGAAATTCTTTTACTTCTCGGGCCAAAGTTTTGGGGTCATTGGAAAACTTCTTACCTTGGTATTCACTTCTAATGCTTTGCCAGGAAGAGAGCTGAGAGCGAAGATCCAGACTTTGCTGCCACTGCTCTTGTTGAACTTTTAACTGCTGAGATAACTCTTGCACCTTTTCTTGGCTTTTCAGATCAATGGCCAGATCATCCTTATTAAAATCGGCCACTCCTCCAGTGAGCAAAGTAAAGAGATCAGCCAAGACATTTTCAGCAGACTTTTCCTCCCAAGTAGCCGTTAGCTCATCACTAGCATGAGCTAAAAGTACATTCTCTTTTTGCTCCGCTTGCTTTTTCAATTGCGGATAGACACGCCCCCTTCTTTTTCTTTTTTCTGCTAAGACCACCCCGCGCAAAGAGGCTTCTTCAATGAGGATTTTCGCCCTTAACAATGCATCTAAGGACAATTGAAAATTCATCTCATCAAACTGCACAAGATTATAATCAGGCTGGTTAAAATTGGTCACTTGCAGTTTTTTCATCTGCACTGAAAGCTGTAAGAAACTAATATTGAGCTCATCGAGATTGACTTCACTGTAGAAGGCCTTCCTTCCTCCCCACTCGATCAGTGACTTCATATGGCCAGCAAAGAAAAGGGTAAAGTACAGAAAGACGCAGCTGCAAAAAACTGCTAATGCCAAAATGAATTGAGTACGAATCGGTGCTAATTTTTTTTTCTTTATTTCTTTTTGCATGATTAACTTCCAAAGTAACTATTGTATTTGTAATACCACTGGTAAAGTGAGGTTGCCTTTAAGGCCTTCCAAAAGCGAGACTGTTCAAACTTTTTCACAACAGTGTCTCGATACTTCAACACTAAACGAGTAAAGAGATAGAACATGGGAATAAAACCTAAGAACCCCACTAGGCCTGAGCCCATAATGACCGTATTATTAAAACGAGTCAAAGGTATAATGGGCAAATTATAAAGAGTGGTCCACAGCCCCTGTAAAGAGGCATGGGTTAAAACGTAATAACCTAATTGATGGGCCAG
>SKGZ01000063.1 GCA_007117175.1 Bacteriovoracales bacterium
AAGAAAGCCTGCTCAGCAAAAAACAGAAACAACCATAGAGTTTAAAACTCGCCCATCAACGACCAGTACTCGCTCTTACTCGCAGCCTCAAACTCAATACCAAGTCAGCAATGATGAACTGGAAAGGGCCACTCAATACAGTGAGCCTGAATACGATTCTGTGGAAGATGAGACTGATAGCTATCGACCGGCCTTAAAAAAGAGGGCCTATCGCAAACCTGCTGTCAGCAAGCTGAGACCGGAGTACAATGAACGCCAAGGAGCTGCCAGATCCGGTCGACAGGCGCGAAATGAAAGAAACGACTTAGGCTATGATGACTATGAGCAAGACAATGAGCGCTATCCTGATTCCTACCACCAAGAAGATTATGCTGAGGATGATCCATATCTAGAGGAAGATCCCTACTTCGAAGAGCAATATCCTGAGGACGAGACTGGCTACCCAGAGTACGATGACTTTTAGTGTCTTATTGTGCTAGACTAGCTCGACTGTGATTAAAAAAGGTTTACTCGTTAGTTTTGAAGGAATTGAAGGCTCGGGCAAGGGGACACAAATTAACCTGCTCACTGCAGTCCTTAAAGAAAATAAAATTCCTTGTCAGGTGATTCGTGAACCAGGAACAACCTCACTTGGAAAACAAATTCGCGAAATTTTATTACATCGACAGTCTCATATCTGTATTATGAGCGAATTACTTTTATTTTTAGCGGCCAGAAAACAACTGATCGAAGAAAAGCTAGTCCCTGAATTATCTCATCGGCAAGTCATTATTCTTGATCGCTATACTGACTCAACATTGGCCTATCAAGGAACGGCGCTGCCTCTTGAGCTGATTGAATCGCTACATGAAAAAGCGGAAATTCGTCTCAAGGCTGATCTTACTTTTTACCTTAAAATTGACTATCAACTTTCCTTAAAAAGACAAAAACAAAGAAATGAAAAACAAGATTTTTTTGAACAAAAAAAACAAGATTATTTTAATGCTGTTCTTAACAATTATCAAAAAATAGCTGATCGGGAACCAGAACGTTTTAAAGTCATAGAGGCTGATCAGGATTTAACAAGTGTTCATCAACAAGTTCTTAAAATTTGGCAAAAATATGAAAAAAATTTTTGAACTTTACCAAAAAAACCAAATGCCTCATTTTTGGGTGATCCAACCCAATTCTGAACTGTCTGAAAAACAAGCCTTGTGGCAATATTTCAAGACTGAATTTCAAAATTTTCTATCTAGCAAGTACAAGCTCTCTTACACTCAATTAGCAGACTGTGCAGACTTCATGATTCTAGACAGTGATGAAAAGACACTGAAAGTAGAACAAATGAATTCGATCGATTCCTTTCAACAAAACCCTCCCCTGCAGTTGCAATACCAATTCATTGTCATTACTGATGGCCAATTATTGCAAAGACTGCATTGGAATAAAATGCTTAAAACTCTTGAAGAACCACACAATAACACAGTGATTTTCATCCTTAACCCCAGTTTACAAGTTTTAATGCCTACCATCTCCTCTCGGGCCTACTACTACACAATAGAGCATAGTTTTCAGCAAGAAGGTCAAGACAAGATCTACTGTGCAAATTTATCTGAGTTAAACGACTGGAGTACTTCTCAATTTCTAGAATGGTATGGAGAAAACAAGGCCAAAGAAAAAGAAATCATAAGACAGCTTCTGCAACAAATCAATCGTCAGTCAATAAATTTTACTCAGCATCAGCAACTTATCAATTTACTCAAGTGGAGTGAGGAATCAATACAGCTTAATAATAGCTTCAAAGAGCGAGCTTTGCTTTTCAAGCAAGTCATCAAACAGCTAGCGAGTCAATCAATTCTTTGCTAGGATGACATTTATGAGCGAAGAAAATCAAAGTGAGAAATCACGCTATAAACAAGGACAACTACTTAATTTTGTCAACGTGCGCTTTCCTGGAAATGCCCGTAGTTTTTCCTTCTTTATTGGCAACCGCAAGTTTAGTTATGGGCAAAAAGTAATGGCCATGAGTGATCGCGGAATGGCAGTGGGCTACATTAATAGCTTCATTTACCAACTTCCTTTCAAAGAAGACATGTTGCCACTTCAAAGTATCAATAAAATTGCCACCGAAGCTGATTTAGAGGAACAAAAGCAACATTATCAAAAGCAAAAAAGAACAGAAACAATCTGCAATGACCTCATTGCCCAATACAATCTGGAAATGAACCTAACCCATGTGGAATTCACTCAATTTGGCAAAAAAGCAGTGTTTTATTTCACAGCACCTGCACGAGTGGATTTTAGGCAACTGGTCAAAGACCTAGTGCAAAATCTTAAAATGCGCATTGAGCTAAGGCAAATAAGCGTGCGCGATCGAGCAGCTTCTGTGGGAGGAATTGGTCCCTGCGGTCTACAGCTGTGCTGTTCATCGTTTTTAAAGCAATATGGCAATGTGGGCGTCAAAATGGCCAAAAATCAAGACCTCACTCTGAACTTTAGCAAACTCAATGGTGTCTGTGGTCAGTTAAAATGCTGTCTCCAATACGAAGACCAAGTCTATACTCATAAGAGAAAAAAACTTCCTGAAATGGGACAACTCATTGCGGTTAAAAATGGTGATCGCGGAAGAGTGATCAACCTCTTGCCGTTGATTGAACAATTTGACTTACTCACTCTCAAAGGAATTAAAAGACGTTACACCGCTGATCAATACCAAGCAAAGAACAAGACAGATTCTTTCGAGATGCCCAAAAGCTTTGAGCATGTGAGTGATGAAACTTCAATTATTATTGGTTTAGATGAGACCAAAGAGAGAGAAGAGAGTGCCAAGAGGGAAGAAATTCAGGCCATTGAAAACAGTTCAGTCGGTTACGGGGCAGAAGTGTTCAAAGAACTTTTTGGAGAAGAAACCCTCGCGACAGATCATTAATAATAAGTTCGAGTTGGTTCTGTTTCCATATGAATTTCGTCACAATTTTCTTCATCATAGGCAATTTGTCTAAGCAGTGTTGCCGGAGGGCCAAAACGAGAAACCCTTTGCAAACGTAAATGCTCTTGCTCAAAGGCTTCAGCAATTCTCTTACTTTGAATGATCATTAAAGTTTCGTCGTTAATTTCATTAGCCGAAATAGACCAATTGTGCGATCCAAAAATAACCGAGCTTGAGTCTACCACTGCAAATTTATGATGTAATTTATCAGTAGGCTGTAACTGGGGAACCCCACCATACTGAATGCTACCTGGCCAGGGATTATTGGCACGCTGATAAAAACACAGGCCATCTCGATGCCATACTCTGGCGAGCCCCCACATATCCAATAACTCACTATAATAACGAGTAGCAAAAGAGCGATCAATTAATAATCTTATGTCCCCGCCCTTTTTGAATAAAGGAAGAAGTGCATTAGAAAAGTGTTGCTCGGAGAAAACAAACAAGGCCATCCATACACTGTCTTGAGCTTGGGCCAAGTGTTGATAGATAGTACCGTTGGTAGATAAAGTCCATGGAATTCTTTTGCTAGTAGGAGAAAATTGTAAGGTGACGTCCATATCCCACCCTAATCTTTTGGTTTTTGGCATCCGAAAGGCTTTTTGAACACCAAAGGTGCCTGTCCCCATTTGCCCATTCCCCCACATAATCTTAAATTCTTCTTCAAAACTTTGAACCATTTCTTGTGAGTAAAAATACATTAGAGCATTTGCATTTCCCACACTACTTGGTTCATGATAATCCCCATGAATATCACTTCTGGTAAAATTAGCTGAAGTGACCACCACTAAATCATCATCAATAATAATAAACTTATGATGCATCAAGCCTGATCCCTTAGAGCCATCAAAGGTGTCATCAATAATGGGAACTCCACCTCTGCGTACGATTGTTAGGGCGTCCCTGGTATTTAACTCATGTGAGTTGATACGCCCATCACCATTGATGTCAAGAAAGGTCAATTGAGATAAAATTTTTCTCTGAGCGTAGGGATCCATTAAGGCCAAAACCTCTGGTGGAACCCGTTCAAAAGTTAAAATACTACTGATATCAAAGTTGTAATTGTCCTCAAGGATTAAGCGAACATCAACACCTCTTCTCTTGGCCTGCACCATGGCCTGAGCTAAAAAGGGAGTGTTAATTTCCTGAACGGCCACATAAGCTCTATGACGAGCCTTTTGAATGGCCTCTATCATGATCCCTTCAAAATCGGCTCCAATCCTTAAGGACCCTCGATAAGGATCGGTATAGGTGAGATCCTCTTGATGATTAAAATAAACTCCGTTGGCTTGATTGAGATAGGATGCGAAAATTGTCGTAGGAAAGAAAAGTAAAAGTAAAAACAAGAACTTTTTTTGCATACCCTGCCACCTATTCAGTTTTATATATAATTAATTAAAACTGTTATTCTCTATAAGTTATACTAATATCTTCTGTCACTGATCTAGCTTTGAAAAGTAAAAAGGCGGAAAAATTTATTTCACGCCTTTTTACTATAAGTCTTTATTTTTGCAGGATAAAAACTAATTTTTTAAGCTAGGAACAACCTGTCGTTGCCCCGCATGAATCACACTTTAAACAAGATCCATTGCGTATCAGAGTAAAAGCTCCGCAATCAGGACAAGCATCTCCTTCATAGCCCTGCCATTTAGCACTCTGTCGTTTGCGCTGAGAGGCGATCATCTCAGAATTTGTTTGCCGGTTAAACAGCTGAGTGGTGACAGAACCATCAGCACTCACCACTTCTTCTGTTTCAGCAATCATGGATAAAAGTGGCTCATCTGCTTCAGTCTCTCGGTCTATACTTTGAGGAGAAAGATCCTCTGGCTTCACATGAACTAAGTCATAACGACCAAGATAACGACAGGCTAAATCTCTAAAAACATAATCAATCACTGAAGTGGTCATTTTGATATTATCGTGTCCGGTGACAATTCCATTAGGTTCAAAGCGAGTGAAAGTAAATGCCTCTACAAATTCTTCTAAAGGCACGCCGTATTGCAGTCCTAAAGAAATGGCAATGGAAAAACAATTCATCAAAGAGCGATAGGCAGCTCCTTCCTTATGCATATCTACAAAAATTTCGCCTAAGCTGCCATCACTGTATTGCCCTGTTCTCAAGTAAACCTTATGCCCTCCCACATTAGCTTTTTGGGTGTAGCCACTACGACAATTCGGCAACGATTTTCGCTTAGAGCGCTCCTTGTAAATGATCTTCTCTGTGACTTTACTTGCTAATGTTTGAACTTGCTCCGCAGTTGAAAGCTCACTAAACTCTTCAGATTCCAGCCCCATTTCCTCAAAGGCCTGAGTATTCAAGGGTTGAGAAAGTTTGGAACCATCTCGATAGATAGCATTAGCCTTCGTCATCAAACTCCAAGAAAGTTGATAAGCTGCAGAAACATCTGCAATAGTCGCACTTTGAGGCATATTAATCGTCTTAGAAATAGCTCCAGACAAATAGGGCTGCACTGCTGCCATCATGCGAATATGACCTTCTGGACTAATCACTCGCTTGCCATAACGGCCACAAGGATTGGCACAATCAAAGACGGCCATATGTTCCTCTTTTAAATGGGGTGCCCCCTCTAATGTCATAGTTCCACAGACATAGTCATTGGCTTGACGAATTTCATCACTAGAAAAACCAATCTGCTCAAGCAGATTAAAAGAAGAGTCTTTAAATTCGTCTTCACTTAATTTCAAAGTTTCTTTCAGAAAATCTTCTCCTAAATTATAAACAGAGAAGGCAAAGGTAATATCAAAAGCAGAAGAAAGTGCACTTTCAATAATACTAATCTTTTCATCAGTAAAACCTTTCTGTCTTAATTGCTGGTGAGTCACTGTTGGCGATCCTACCAGCGTGCCCTTGCCAACAGCGTAGTGAGTGATCTCTTCAATTTGCTCTTCACTATAACGTAAATACTTTAACGCTTGAGGAACTGAACGATTAATAATCTTAAAATAACCACCACCCGCTAACTTCTTAAATTTAACCAAAGCAAAATCTGGTTCAATGCCAGTGGTATCACAATCCATCACTAACCCAATTGTTCCCGTAGGAGCAAGTACTGTTGTCTGAGCATTGCGAAAACCAAATTTTTCTCCCAGCTCTAAGGCATCTCCCCATGCTTTTTGCGCCGCCTTAACAATATAGCCTGGAGCATTGGCCACATCTAAGGGCACTGGTTTTATGGTCAGCTCCTCATACTCTGCGCTATCCACTTGCATAACCGCTCGACGGTGATTGCGAATCACCCTAAGCATTGGCTCACGATTGCTTTCAAAACCTGCAAAAGCTCCTAGCTCTTTGGCCATCAAAGCGGAAGTGCGATAGCTGGTTCCTCCCATTAAGGCAGTGATCGCCGCCGCCATTTGTCTACCTTCATGGGAATCGTAGGCTAGTCCCTGCACCATTAATAACGCTCCGATATTAGCATAGCCCAAGCCTAAGGTGCGGTAACGATAGGAGCGCAGTGCAATTTCCTTAGAGGGAAATTGCGCCATTAAAACTGAAATTTCTAAGGTAATCGTCCATAACTCACAGGCGTGAATAAAACCTTGCACATCAAAAAGTCCAGTGGTGGGATCCAAGAATTTCATCAAGTTTAAACTGGCTAAATTACAAGCAGTATCATCTAAAAACATATACTCCGAACAAGGGTTGGAAGCATTGATCCGACCATCATTAGGACAGGTGTGCCACTCATTAATAGTGTCATCAAACTGCAAACCTGGATCAGCTGACTGCCAAGCAGCTTCACTAATTTTATCCCACAAGCTT
The DNA here is from genome assembly GCA_007117175.1 of Bacteriovoracales bacterium. GTDB lineage: Bacteria > Bdellovibrionota > Bacteriovoracia > Bacteriovoracales > Bacteriovoracaceae > SKGZ01. The sequence goes on from SKGZ01000063.1 coordinate 6,753, forward strand.
TGAGCACTCACCTCTCGTAAGACCTTGCCATCTGTACGATTTTTCAATTGCCAAGGTTTATTTTCCTTTAAGGCCTGAAAGAAACTATTGGGTACTCGAATAGAATTATTAGAGTTTTGCCCGCTGACAGTGGCATAGGCTTCTGAGTTCCAGTCAGTATTATAAACCTCAAACTCAATTTGCTGATAGCCTTGCTTAATCATCTCCATACAGCGATGAATATAATTCAAAGGAACAAAGTCCTTTTTAGCCGCTCGAATGGCCTTGGCTAGATCCCGATTCTTTTTTAAATCAAAACGCTCTTCTTGCTGCAGTGAACTCTGTGTGATCAACTGACAAATCTTTTGTAAGTGTTGTCGACAAATCTTTGAGCCACTCACTAAGGCTGCTACCTTGCGCTCTTCTTGCACCTTCCACAAAATAAAATCTTCAATATCTGGATGGTCCAAATCGAGGCAGACCATTTTCGCCGCTCGACGAGTGGTTCCCCCTGACTTAATGGCTCCAGCTGCGCGATCGCCAATCTTTAAAAATGACATCAGGCCAGAAGAGACTCCCCCTCCTGAGAGGGGTTCACCAAAAGCGCGAATAGCCGAAAAGTTGGTTCCAGTTCCCGAGCCATACTTAAAAAGCCTTGCCTCACGAGACCATAAATCCATGATCCCACCTTCACCCACTAAATCATCTTGCACCGCTTGAATAAAGCAAGCGTGGGGTTGGGGCCTAGCGTAGGCAGAACTTGATTTTTTTAACTGCTCGTCACTGGGATCCACATAATAATGCCCTTGGGGTTTGCCAGTAATACCATAAGCGCTGTAAATCCCAGTGTTAAACCATTGAGGTGAATTAGGTGCTGCCATTTGCATGGCCAACATATAACGCATTTCATCTTGATAATTCTGAGCGTCCTCTTCTGAATCAAAGTATTGTCCCTCACGCCCCCAATTGGCCCAACATTGTGCCAAACGATCAAACACCTGGCGAGCATCAGTTTCTGATCCTAAAATAGGATTATTATTTTCATCTAATAAGACTTTACCTTTTTCATCGGTTTGCGGCACACCAGCCTTGCGAAAATACTTCTGAGCGATAATATCAGTAGCCACCTGTGACCACTGCTTGGGCACATTCACTTCCATGGATTGTTTTTTAGAACCATCCACATTGCGCACTTCGCTGGTTCTCTTCTCGAACTCAATTCCAGCATAAGGTGATTGATTTTTTTTAGTATAAAATCTCTTGATTTTCACAGTTCACTCCTTTCCATCCTTGGGGGTCACATTGTCTTTATACATCCCATTACAAGGCAAAGAGTGATTCCCGTCAACACAAGATATAGCTACTTTTCCTGTCATTTTTCTGACGCAGCTACTATATATAGTGAGGGCGACTATTATTTTATCGAATTGATCTCAAACGGGCCTGCAACTGCAGGTAATCAGATTCGTGACAATCGGCGTGAATATGCTGGCGATAAAGATCTAGCCCACGTTTGGGGTTATTTTGCACTCCCCCGCCCCTAAGACCTACAAACTGACTGCTCTCAACCTTATAAACACCCTGCTCTTCAGTCTTAACTGCTTGAGAAACAGAAAAGCAATAATTCACTAAATTGGGATCTGAAGTTGGGCTCAGCTGACAGCGACTATGAGCTCTTAAGTTAAAGGCCCAGTAGGCCATTTCACTACCTTCATGGATAGCAAGAAAGCGAGGAACACGACCCGCTTGACCGGGCAGAGAACTGCCAGGGTTGTTCATTCCTCTAGCAATTTGGCAATATCGATTCATTGCCCCGCTCATATCATTGGGATTTAAGCGATCAAACTCCTCAAAGTAAGGAAAATTGAATGGATTCTTGTTGGGGTGAAAGGTAAAACTGCTGGCGCGAAAGCGCAGCACTAAGGAATGCTCTACTTGCTCATCATCACAACTCAGCATTTGGTAATCATAAGTCAGCCTTAAGAGATTGAGATCATTGCGATCAAGTCTTGCGCTCATCACCTCGCAAATCTCTCTTAACACTCTCAATTCCTCATTATCCATCATTTGCTGATCATTGATGCGAATCAGATCCCCTGCCCCTAACTCATCGCGAATTGGGCCCACATCATCAGAACCTTCTCCTGATCCAAAATCAAGGCCACAACTGGTCATTAAAGTCATTAATATCAATGTTGTTAAAACTTTCATCACAAACACCTTGTCGTCACAAATAAGAATAGACTTAATTATAAGCGACTGAAGAAGTCTGTCAAAGAACGAAAGACGTAAAGGCGGCTACGAGAACTGAGAGCAGCCACATGACCTCTACCGGAGGCTAAGTAGCTAAAAACAGAGGACCTGGGGTGACCGAAGTGAAAAAGTTGAACAAAACCTTTGTTCCAATCACCATAAAAGAGCTGCCCAGCAAAATTAGCAATCACTAACTCCTCACCAATCAGGCTTAAGGAAGAAATTCCCTGCTCACTCACTTTCATTTGCTGGCTAACGACTCCATCACCTTCCTCAATCGCTAGCACATCACCTTCAGGAGTGGCTGCTAGAATTTGATTATTTTTTTCATCCCAAACGAGATTAGAAGAGATCTCCACTGGTACAATTTTGATCTCATCACCAGTTTTAGGATCTAAGGCCTTGA
>SKGZ01000201.1 GCA_007117175.1 Bacteriovoracales bacterium
GATAACAACTTGGCGTTCTTTTAAACATTGGCGATAACATTGAAGGATATCTTCATTTTGCAAGGCCGTCGTTAAGTGCAGCCGTCCTTTGACATCAAAGTCGCCGACAAATTTTTCAATGAATTTATTATTATAAAATAGGCTTTTTTCGTCGGGATCGATGGCAAAGATCCCCTCGGTGATACTATCAAAAATAATTTTATTCTTATGGGCTTCATTTTTGATAATTTTTAATTGCTTCTCGATTTTTTTCTCTGGAAGAGTCAGAGCATTTTCAATCATCTGCATATCTTCATCATTGTAGATAAGTTTTAATCCTAAAGACTTAGGTAGCCTTTCTTCTAAGTGGGTAATTTGAGCTAAAAGGACTTTAACTGTTCGAGAAAAATTCATAGAGATAATAAGAGCAAAGGTATAGAAAAGAAGGAAAAGTGGTAATTGCACGAAAAATAAATTGAAGTCGTAGCGATTAATCAATTGGTCTGCAGATTTTTCAGCCGCCTGCTCAAAAAGGCTATAAAGAAACATTCTGTTGGATAGAAAAAGTGCAATTAAACTGGTGCCAATCACAATGAGGTGAAAGCGAATTAATCTTGCCAATAGCATCCATGGAACAACAAGTGGGCGATCTTCTAGGTCTTTCACATCTCTCCTTATTCTTGAGCCCTCAAGCGATAGCCAATACCGCGAATGGTTTCAATATAGTTTTGGTGATCCTTTAATTTTTTTCGCAGTCCTGCAATATGAGTATCAATAGTACGATTAGACACCGCAAAATTCTCCCCCAGAATTCTATTAATCATTTTCTCCCTAGTCAAAACTGCTCCAGGTTTTTCTGCCAAAAGCCGAATAATTTGAAACTCAGTTAGGGTCAGATTGATCTTTTCTTGTTCGATGCTCACTTGGCATTGCTCATGATCAATGACAATAGGTCCAATGACTACTTGATGATTGCTTGTTAAATTTCTGCGCAGCTGAGCTCGCATCCTGGCCAGCAGTACATCTAAGTCAAAGGGTTTGGTGATATAATCGTCAGCTCCTGCATCTAGTCCTGCAATAATATTATCTGGCTGGGACAAAGCGGTCAGCATAATCACCGGCAAGTTAGCATTTTTTTTCTTAATCATTTGGCACAATTCTATGCCACTGGTTCCAGGGATCATCCAGTCCAGTAAATACAAATCAAACTCATCAGACTCCAAAATAGTCTGTTTGGCATTTTGCGCTTGCGTGACTAATTGGGCCTGATAACCGGCCTTTTGCACTTGGTGTAAAATAAGTTCACCAATATCATTTTCATCTTCAATAATTAATATTTTATGCATAGCTAAGTCTACAATATCATAGGTAAAAGATGAGCGTCATCATTAATTCCAGTGATTGACTTGGCACTCACTTGCTTAGACAATAAGTCGTCGATGAAAAACTATAGACTTCTTTTTACAGTTTTTTTTATTTATAGCTGTTCCCACAGTTCTCTCAAAACTGCTGAAAAATTGCCAGCATGGTTTCATCATCCCTCTGAGTATTGCTCAGCTTGGCAGATTTGTGCCAGTGCAGAAGGTGAGAGTTTGGAATTGGCGCAAAACTTGGCCAGGGCCAATCTCTCTTCTCAATTAATCACTCAAGTGAGCTATCATTATGAAAACAGAGCAGTGCTTACGAGTGAAGACATTGATTCTCAGTACAGTGAACTGGCCCAGAGGACTGTGCAAAGTCAAAGTGAATTGGTTTTAGCTGGTGTCAGTGTGCGAGAGCAACAAAAGGTGGATCAAAGCTACTATGTCTTAGTCAGCCTTGATCGCCAATTGATGGCCAGGCGTTTACGGGAGCAGATGGAGCAGGTGGATGAGAAGATGAAGGATTTTTTTGAAGCGAAGGATCGAATTTTTTACACTCCTTTGCGCACACTTTTTGATGAAAGAGAGCAATTAGCAAGTCTTTACTTAGTGGTTCAAGGCTCGAGTTTTCCCAGACGCTATAGTTTGACTGAGTTAAGGGCCTACCGTCAGCAAAATCCTCAACACACTTTTTTAATTGTGGATGAGTCCAGTGATGAACATCAGTTTTTAGATGGCATTAGTGCTCGCTTCTCCTCCAGTGGCCACTTTGTCATCACTCGTCCTAGTGAGAAATATGATCGAAAATTAATTTTTCGTCTGGAAAAAGAAGAGCAACATCTGAATGTGGAAGGTTTTGTTCGTTATAAGTTGACTGCCAACTTAATTCATCAAAATCCATCAGGGGTAGAATTGGGCAAAATATCCTTAAGCTCGACCACAACCGGGCGAAGTCTAGTTCATTGTATTGAAAAAGCCCAAAACGAATTAGTGCCACAAATAGAGAAGAAGCTTTTAAATCTTAATCTATAAAAAGGAGAGATGATGAAAATGAATGTACTTATGATCTTAATGCTGATTGTTTCTTGTGCTAGAAGTCCTCAGAAAAGAGAGTTAGAAGACAAGGATCAGTCTAGGACAATTAAAAAGGACTATATTGTTCGTGATGCCAGTTCATCCTTGCGACCGGGGTGGATTGTTTCGGCTACCGACTGGGCCCATCTTCGAGCGAAGAAAGATAAGACCATTGACACCGCTACTTTTCGCTATTTCTCATTTGAAACGGAGCCGCGAACCTCTCGCGAAATGGCCTGCAATTTGGCTAAGGCTAATGTGAGAGCAGACGTTGCTTCAGAAATTACTACTTTTATTCAAAAGACCTTAGCAGAGACCACTGAAGGACAAACCAGTATTGATCCTGAAAATCCCGAGACATTACCTTTAAGATCATTTGTACAAAATGAGCTAATTGAAAAAGTGCAAGCGGTTCTCACAGGTGCTTCCATTGAAAAGACCTATTGGGAGTTAAGGCAGTATCAACAGGCCTTGGGAGCTGCTAGAGACTATCGTGCCTTCACTTGTGCGGTGTTAGTGAGAATGAGTCATGAGATTATTCAGCGCTCTCTTGATCAAGTTCGTCGAGAGATGATGAATCGCGCTAGCAATGAGGATCTTAAGCAGAATATTGAGAAGGCCCTGGAAAAAGCAGATGAAGACTTTAAAAACCTAAGGGGAGTGTAAAATGAAGATAGTATTTTTTTTAAGTGTATTACTCTTGAGTTCCTGTGGCGGCTTTAAGGCTTCACGAGTGGATAGTGAAACCTCTGATGATAAGGCATTGAGTATTACTGATAATTGGGTCGTGCGTGATACCGAAAATGCCATTGCAGATATCATGACTCAAATTAAGAGCCACAGAGGATTGCAAAATTATATTGCACGCAAAGGACTTAAGCAGCCGGCCCTGTTTATTGCAGAAATTCAAAATGAAACCTCTGAAGCCTATTTTCCCATTAGTGATTTAAACGATGAGTTTCTCAATGAGCTTTCCATTGCTGGTCAGTTTATTTTGATTGATGAAGCCGCTAGAAATCGCTTGCTGGAAGAGGTGACCTATCATAATGATGGAATGGTGGATCCTGAAACTGCTAAAAATATTGGCAGACAGACGGGTGCGGACCTGCTGGTTTTTGGTAATGTCTTGATGACTCCAGAGAGCCGAGGTGGCAAGACTCTTAAGCAGTATCGAGTCAATATTCGCATGACTGACTTAGAGCGTGGAGTTGAAGTCTTTAGGGGCAGAACTCAAGTTCATAAATACTCACAGCAGAAGAAATTTGGTTGGTAGTTTACCCTATATCCTTATTTTTCTTTTGATTGGTTGCGCCGGCAGCGATGAGCGCTGGCGCACTGAATACCGAGAAGCTTTCCGCGACAAGAATTTTGAATTGGCTCATGAGCTTTTAGAAAAGGGGCCATATCATGAGGATGATAAAAGTCGGTTACTCTATCGAATGGAGAAGGCCAGTCTTTACTTTCATCAAGGTGATTGTGAAAAAGCAGGACATGAATTTCATCAGGCTAAAGAAGAGAGCACTCGCCTGCGCACTATTTCACTGAGTCGCAAAATGGGAGCGTTTTTTACAGGTGATCAAAATGATGACTTTCGCGGTAGTCTTTTCGAGCAATCCTATGTTTATTTTTATTCGGCCTTAAGTCATTATCAATGTCATCTTAAGTCTGGTCAACGACAAGAACTTTTTCGCGCAAGAGCGGATCTCTTGGCGTGGAATCAATTTTTTGAGACCTTGCAAAGAGATTATCCTTTTAAAACCTTGTACTTTAATGATGTCTTTGCCAAATTTTTTGCGGCTTTAGTACACGAGCAAATTGGCTCTTCTCAGGATCGTCAAATTGCCTTGCAACTTTATAAAGATGCTTATCAGATCTCTCAAGTTGTTCCGCTGCAATACCAAGATTACTCCGCTGAGGCTGATCAATTTGTGGCAAAAATTTATGACGTTTTAAAAGATGATGGTAAGTATGAGCAAATTGATGCTAGCGTGATGGGGAATCAGCGCTTACAAGATTTGCAAAATAAAATTCTCTATCAGCGGTTTATGTTAGCTGCCAGAATTCGCCCCCGAGAATTAAGAGAGGATCGCAAGCTTTTTGAGCAACTGAGTATTGAGCAACAAAAGCAAATTAGAGAGCAAAAAAATAGTTCTTTAAAAGTGATTATTGCTGAGAACCTTTTACCACCCAAGCAGGCTAAGAAAATTGATCTAAGCTTGCGTGCGGCTTTTGATGAAAATGCCAGTGGAAAACAAGCGGCTCTTTCGGCCATTGGCTACGTGGCCATGAGCGCTTTTGCTTATAATGTGCTCAATATTCGCCCAGCGATGCATCAGGGTGTTTATGTCAGCTCTCATGGAGCTTCTTATTATGGAGTGAATGATTTTGTCACCGTGGCGGCCAGTGAAGCAGGTCTTGGCTTTGAAGTTTTTGCCTGGCCCAATAAGATCAGTCCTGGGGTTGGAGAGTTAGCCGTCTATGATGAGCAAGCTGAGTTGGTGCAAACTTCCCCCACCGTTTTAGTCTCAGCGCTAGGATCGATCGCTCACCGCAGTGCTGAAGAAAACTCCACCCAGCGAGTTCTTAGTCAGGGCACTAAGTTTGTTCTTAAACATGTGATCGCCATGGCCAGTGCTTACACCCTTTATAAAACGATGAGTAACAGTGAATCCTCCCAAGCTTTTGCCGGTGTTGCCGCACTGGCTACCTATGTTTCTGCCACCAGGCTTTTGGAGAGCGCTCATCGTGCTGACACTCGCTATTGGAGCACTCTTCCTCACAATTTATGGTATGCCGATCTGGATCTATCCCCTGGTGAGTACAAACTGTACCTGAGCAAAGATAAGCAAAAAAACTTTCTGTCCAATGTGACCATCACCGATCAAAGTGAGATCCTCTACTGGCGGCACTAACTCGTTGCGTGATTCTTTTTTTCTTTTTTTAAATTGCACTTGTACTTTGTTTGATCAAAGTGCTAGAAGTACTTTGATTTTTTATCGAGGAGTTAAAGAATGATGAATAAATTCTTAGTTGGATTGCTATTGATTGCAAGTCTGTCTGGCCATAGTGAGAGCTTATGTTTTGATGCCCATGTGCAAAAGGCTCAGAAGAAGAGCTATCAAGCTGCTTTCCAAAACAGCGATACCTTTATGGACATGCGATGGAAGGATGATAACCATAAGGTGGTGGGGGCGATTTGGGTTCTGGTTGGCGTTGGAGCTGCTGGTCCTTTGCCGATTCTTATTGGTGGAGTGGGGGCAGCAGTTTTAACTAAGTCAGTTAGTGCCTCAATTCAGGAGCCACGTTATCAATTGCTCCGTGATCTATTGAGCGCAGAAGCGGTCAATTATAATTCAGCAGTTTTTAAACGTTTTTATCGTGCAGCTCAAAAGCGCGATGCTGAAATCAGCGAACAGCAGTTAATTGAAATGATGGTTGAGAAAATTGTGGATGGAAGTTTTTGTCGTGAAAATGGTCGCCCTTACAGCTTTTTAAGAATGAGAAGAGCTGTTTTAAAAGAAATAAGTCAATAGGGAGTTAAGGATGAAATTATTAATGAGTTTTATTTTATTTTTGAGCGCCTTGAGTGGTTTAGCCAATAGTGCATGCTTTGATGCTCACGCCAAACAAGTCATTGATAAGATGTACCCTGAGTTTAGGCAGCTACAAAAAGAAAAACAAGTGAAAGATGCCCATCAGATTGCTGCTGAAATTGCACTTTGGCAGGCGCGATTTAATGGAACTGTTATTTCTGAAGATCCAGTGGAGGTTCGCGGAATCGGTGAGCCTGATCCTGAAAAATCAATTATTGGTTCCATTCAAAAATCTCGCTATGAACTTTTGGCCCATATGATGGCCTTTGTAGGAACTGAACAGGAAAAAGAAATTTATCAGTCCCGTGTTTTTCAAAGGGTTTTCAAATCAGCACAAAGACGCAATCCAGAAGTGACTCAAAGGCAATTAGTTGAAGCTTATGTTCGCAATATCGAAAATGGATGTTTTTGCCGTAAAAACGGCAGACCTTATACCTTTATGCGAATGACACGAAAACTTTTGGACAGTATTCCTGGTGCATTTAATGGCCATAGACTTCCACGTTAGAGATTTCAACTTAAGCTATTGAATTTACTTTGGATCTTCTTTTATAATATGCATTTCTGTTGCATATTATCATGATATAATGCATTAATGTTTATGCGCAGGATTAATAGCTTTGCTATAATATTCCTATGAAAATTCTATCAGTTGCATTACTTCTTTTTTGCCAATTTCTTCGAGCTGAATTGGATTGCTCTTTGCACCTTAAAAGTCCAATTGCTCTTAATCATTATTTTGTTGAAGAGATTATGAAATTAGCTCCCCAGAAAGCAAAGCAAATTAAGAAAATTTCAGCAGGTGTGGACGGGCAGGACATTGTTTTTTGGAGAGGTTTACCCAAGGGGGTACAGGTCATTGATGGTAAAGAATTAGGAGTTTTAAGGCATTATAGCAATGATATTCAGGAAATTATCAAGTCGGGAGGTTTAAGAGCTGGAGTGAGACCTTATATTTATCCACTGGCCCATCAAAGAGATTTGTATGTTGATCTGCAAGGTCTTTTTTTAACTAAGCCAGAGTTTGACCCCAGAAGACTTTGGATGGGCTATTCAAACAAAACTCCTTATATTGATTTGACTTTACCTGAGGGTTTGAAAGTTTTAAGGATAGAGCCAGGTGTTTATTTAATTCCCAGTGCAAGCTATAAACCTAAGTGGTTAAGACAGGCTTATCAGAGCTATAAAGAATCTGGCAAGGCCAGTGCTAGCTTACAAAGTTATCTTGAGCAACAAAGCCAAATTTATCCTTTTGATCTTCCAGTGCTCTTCCTAGAACTTGATTTTAAAGGTAAGAATTCATCTTCGGTGGTTAAGCAAATAATTTTTAAGAATGATTGATTTGAACCGATACGCCCAATATGAGGGCGATCTTTTTAGTCATAATGTTAATCTTCAGTTTGAATTCATTGAGCGATGAGTTCTTAGATCTTAAGCGGGCAGAGCTTAATAAGAATTGGACCAGTTATAGCCGATTAGAAAAGACTAATATACGTCGTCTTTTAGAATTACTCAAAAGCAGTGAAGAGGGGGCAAGACTACTCAGTTCCGCAGAATATCGCGCCTCTAAGTGGGGGATGAGCTTAATTGATTGTATCAAGGTGGGCAATACATCTTTGACTGATACCACCCTGACTCGCAAATTCACTGCAGGCAATCCTTTTAACGTTAGTTATGAATCAAGGTCGGTTATTTATCTTAATCGCAGTTTGAGCGGGGTCCATGCTTTACTGGATTTGGCCCATGAGTTAGTTCACTTCACCAATCGCAAGTCCTTTAATCCCTATGTGGTGAATTTCAATACCGTAGATTTTGTCAAAGAGACCATTGAAAGTGAGGGAGGAGAAGCTGCTGCATTTGAGATGGAGTGTAAGGTGGCCAAAGAATTTTTTAATGAACATGTTTATCATAAGCATGGTTGTCATAAGTATGAGAAGGATGGAGAAATTGATCGCCAGTTATTGGTTGAAAAATTTTACAGTGTGGGTTCTTATTGGAGTGAATTTAAGAAGATGGTCAAGGTGGATCAGTTGGAATTAGCCAATAGTAATGATGTGGAGTTTTATTCTTCGGCTTATAGTAAGCCCTATCCGGTGGCTGCAGTAGAGGAGTACCAGCAAATTATGAGCAGGGCCTGTGCCAATGAAGATAAGAGAATTGAATTATTGGATCTGGCCTTACAAAGATCTCCTGCTGGTCAGAGTGATTATCAGCATTTTGATGAACTTAAGCAGGTTCATTCTAGTCGTTGCTATTAATAGCGAATATCAGACAAAATTTGCAAAATTGTTTCATTGAGGCGTTTCACTTCTTTTTGTTCAGCTGCTCTGATAAAGGCAATATCGTGGGGAGAAAGACTTTTTCTTTCCAAAATATCAACGGGTAGAGATTTACGATAGTTAAATTCCACATCCTGGGAGATCTCAGAGAGGTGAGAGAGTTCTGATTCAAGATGAGGGGGGATAAGCTCTGTGTCAAAAAGTAATTGCAATGCGCTGACTTTGCTATAGCTAAAGTACAGGGAGGGATTAAGGCGTAGTTGCGCTTGAAAGGAGCTGATTAGTTTTTCAACTAAGCGCTGCTTATCACCTTCAGACAGTGGTTCTGTTTCAATAAATTGAATGACCATTTCAACCAGCACTTCTTCTTCAAATTCGCCGCACTCCTCTAGGGTACTCAAGCTTTTAAAGACTTCATCTGGTTTGGAAAAGTGGTCAGCTTCTTTAGTGATGATTTGTAGAACGTCGTTAGCTTTGTGAATTTTTTCATTCACCACTTGATAGAATTCACTAATGGTTTGGATCATTTGATCCACGCTGGTGATATTGGGAATTTCTTGATCAAAAAAGTCGTCGGGAATGAGTCGTCGAACAGTCTTCTGGCATTGATCGATCACTTGCTTGAGTTCATCGGTATGAGTTTGAAATTTCTCTTGGGTACTGGTGGTCGTTTCTGTTGGTTCCTCCTCCGGCTCTGGTTCCTCTGGTATAACTGGAGTCTCGGGCTCAGGTGCTTGCTCAACTTCTTCGGGATAATCGTAGTCATCAGGCTCTTGTGAGTTAGAACCACAGCGCGAGAAAATAAAGGCAAGTGTTGCGATGATGAGAAGAGTGAGAATGATGGTTCTTTTCTTCATTTTTTTTGACTATACCTTTCAGATTAAGAAGACGCCGATGAATATTGTTTTATTGATATTTTCCACAGGAGTAGGAAGATTGTCCAGAAAATTAAGGTCACTGCGCTGAGTGTGAGCAGCAGGGTGTACTGGGAGTGTAGTAGTACTTTCAGAGGAAGGGAAACAATGAGCATCAGTGGAATAAGAAAGGTGAAGAGGTGGCGAAAAGAAGAGGAGA
>SKGZ01000161.1 GCA_007117175.1 Bacteriovoracales bacterium
AATATCGAGTCATGGGACATTGCTATGAACAACAAGCTCCTAAGCAAATTGAAGTTGCATTGCCAGGGTTTGCCACTCGCAGTGTTAATCTCTAAAAATAATGAAAAAAAATGATGAAGTTTATTATTTTATTCTTTTTTCTTTTGTCGGCCACAGCAGAAGAAGTTCGTTATTTTAATCGAATTTTTGGTCATGTTCATCTTTCTCCCCACGCTACATCATCAAGCCTAACTACAATTTCATGTGGATTTCCTCTACGTATCAAGCAAGAACAAAAAACGAAGCACAAAAATTGGATTCGTGTGATAGCAGGCGATGAGAGTGGATATATTTTTCATGAGTATTTGTCGGATCAAAAGCCTGATTGCTTTCAGGCAAAGTATCCACACTTTTACAATGCATTAAATCTAGACTTAAGTGATCTTTACTATTGGGGACGGTTATTGGATCAAGTGATAACAGTTGAGGTCCAGCCGTGAAGTATGTCTTTTTACTCTTTTGTTTTTTTACTTTTGCCGATGAAAGCCAAACACAAGTTGAGAGCGAGCTGGAAGGTGTTAATTTTGGGGCGCTAGAAGAGATCCTTGAAAAAGACAAGCTTTCAACCCATGTCAAAAAAAAGTTAAAAGCTGTTAAAAAAGTACAGGAGCTTAGAGAAAAAGAGATGGAGGAAAAAAAATATTATCCTTCCTCGCAAGACTTCTTACCATTCTTAACTCAAATGTGGTTAGTTAAAAATGCTGCTATTTTAAAATGGGATTTTGAAAAGCCTGAGTATGGTATCGCTCAACATCTTTCGGAAGTATTAAGAAAAGTTGGATTAATAAAAAGACAATACAAGATACTTATTATTAACACCGATCTTTTACCAAGCTTTGCTTTGCCTACTGAGAAAGGTAGCGGTTATTTACTACTGAGTTTACCTTTTATGAAAACATTAGACTTAAGTAAAAATGAAATTTCACTTCTGTTGCTACAAGATATTCTAAGAATGGATGGGGCTTATCTTGAAAAAACATTAAAAGAGACTGGCCTTTTTGAGAAAGTAGGTAAGAAAATGACAGAGGACGAGCCAAATGTTTCTTTTGTGAGTGATCTGCTCGCGCATTACTCAAAAAATGTTTTTGAAGTGGGGGTTAATTTTCAACAGCAGTTTGAAGTCACCAAGCAAATGGATAATTTGCTAAAAGGGCATGAAAATTTAAGAAAGTCGTACTTGAGCTTGTTGAATAAAATTTCAGAGATGGACACACAGTCAGATCTTTTTAAAAATTATAATAAGCTCTTTCCAACTGCAAAAATGCAATTAGAGTGGTTACAACCATCTCGCTCCAAGAGCTTTCCTTAATGTTAAAGATATCGTTAATATTTTCTTTGTTTTATCTTGCGAGCTTTCTAATCTATTTGAGTGCAACATCCTTGGTGGCCTTTTTTCATTTTCTACTGGATCATGACTATTCCACCTTGCAGGCCTGGCTTTACGGTAAAAAATTAATTATTATTTCACTTTCAAAGTTATCTTGTTATTTTCTTATGACTTCTTGGCTAAAAATCAACAATGCTTATCGCTTTAATTTCTTATCAGAGCTCAGTTTCAACTATTCATTATTAGCTCCATTATTTCTTTTTTCCTTTCTTGTGATCAGCTCTAGTTTCTTCTTTGGAGTTCAGTTAAATAAGACAGATCTAATTTTTTGGGGTGATTTTGTTTTGATTTATCTGTTCACTATTCTCTATTTTTTATTAGACTTTCATTTATGGAAACATCTTTTGCAATCTCAATTGCAGAAAAATTTGACCTCTTTGGTCTTTTTTTCATTGCTATTGGTGGCGCTTAATTCCTTTTTTGTCTATCAATGGGTTGGAAAAACCTTGATCCTGTACTTTTTTTATTTCCATTTATTATTGAGTACTTATAGAGACAGGGCACTTTTATCAGGTTATTTGCTAATTATTATTTCGTCCTTAGTCTTTACCATTCTCTATCCCATGAATTTATTTTATGGCAGGGACAATTGTTTACTAGTTTTGATCCCAGCAGCTTATCACTTTATACTAGGTGTATTGTTAACAATTATAAGTGGTTTATTTGTCTATCAAGTAAAAAGGGTAAGAATATGGAGAGCAATTTAGATTTAGTCCACATCATACTTAACTCAAGTTGGGTTGTTCAGAGTATTTTAATTTTACTTCTCGTACTTTCTTTGACTTCTTGGGCCATTGTTTTTTACTACTTGAGCTTTTATAAAAAAGTCTTTAGTGATGAAAAGGAGTATCAAGAGTTTTATGCCTCATCAATGGAGTCTGCCACCAATGAGTCTCTTAAATTTTTTGTTGAGAACTGTAAGCGTTTTCCTCGCGCTAGTTCGGCGCTTTTAGCAATGCATATTTTTCAAGATTTGAAAAAAAGTGCTAATTATGAATTGAAAAAAGAGCTCTTAGAAAAAATGGATTTTGTGAATTATCTTAATAGGGTTATTTCTCAGTTTAATTTAAACTATTTATCTGAAATTGATCGTCATCGAAATATTTTGGCCAATATCTCAACGACAGCTCCTTTTATAGGACTACTTGGGACGGTACTTGGTATTGTTGGGGCTTTTTCAGGGATGTCAACCGGAGCAGGATCGATTGAAAGTATAGCCCCTGGGATAGCTGAGGCCCTCGTTGCCACTGCAGTTGGTCTTGCCGCAGCTATTCCTGCCAGTTGGTTTTTTAATTATTTTGCTGCGAAGCTAAAGAGAGTCAAAGTTAATCTAGAGAATCATGGAAATGAATTCTTTAATCTCATTAATAGGATGAATCATTAGATGGCCTTTAAAAATGATAGTGAGAATGATGAGTTAATCTCAGAAATCAACGTGACGCCAATGGTTGATGTCATGTTAGTTTTATTGGTTATTTTTATGATCAGTGCGCCCCTACTTTTTAGTGGTGTCAATCTCAATCTACCAAAGACAAAATCAGTCGAGCCTTTTAAGTTAAAGAAAGATCAGATCGTTGTTTCCATGGATGCCAAGGGGGTTCTATTTATCAATGAACAGCAGAGCAACTACAATGATTTACCTGATCAGCTGTCGCAATTAATGGATGAAGAGTGGAGTAATGTGGTTTATGTAAGAGCTGATAAAGTGATTGAGTATGGCAAAGTCGCTTATTTAGTGAGCTTTTTAAAACAAAGTGGGGTAGGTCATCTTTCCTTGGTAACGGAGATAGAACCTTGACTGTCACTTGGAACAGCTCAATGCCTTCATTGGGCAAGTTCTACTTGTTAGCGATCACATTTCATTTATTGACTGTGTTATTTTTTTTTCTTGCCGGAGTGGTGCAATTTCCATGGGATTCAAACTTAGAGCCAAAGATTTTACAAGCATCAGTTAGAGTTAATGTCGTTGCCATGCCCACTTTAACACCAGAGGAGTTGAAAGAAATTAAGATGCCTGCCACAGACCAACCAACGGAAATGGTTGAAAAAAAAGCTAAAAAATCTAATTTTGACGATATGTTAAAAAGCTTTAGTGATCAAGATGTAGAATCAATTAAGTTGGAGAAGAAAAAGCCAAAGCAAAAAAAGCAAACGGGGCAAAAGCAAATTGATCCAAAACTACAGCGATTGATTCTAGCGGGTAATAAGTTATCCCAAGGTCGAGAAAGTTATGGTGATCAAAGAGAGATCGATTATGATGAACTTGATTTATATTCAGTAGAGGTAAGAGATCAGATCCATCCCTATTGGCAACTACCAAGTCATCTTTTAAACGAAGACTTACAATGTGTTGTGCAAGTTTTTATTGATGCACAAGGGAATTTAAAAGGTTATAAAATACATAAGAGTAGCGGGAAGAATGAATTTGATGAGAGGGCATTAGCAGCTATAGAGCAGGCGGCTCCTTTTAGTCCTCCTAAAAATGAAATCCTTTCAGCTCTCAAAAATGGAAACTTATTATTAGTTTTTCCTTTCTAGGAGGGGGCAATGAAATTATTATTCTTAATTCCTTGTTTGATTTTATGTCAAGTGAGCTATGGCAAACAATATAAAATGATAGAGGTTGGAACGGCCAATAGATTATTAGAGGGGATTTCTATTGAAACTGTTCAGTGCCAGCAAAAGGCCTTGCAGGGCAATAATCATAATATAGCGAATATCATTGCTAACGATTTTTCATTCTATGTTCATCTTTTTAATGTCTTGGCGAAGAATGATCAAGAGGTTCAAGCTCAACCCGATCAAAGTTACATGCAAAAACTACTCAAACAAAGAGTCTATTACATTATTACTGTCAATTGTGACGATAAAAAACTAGGTGAGTCAATAGTTAGTTTATTTAGTACCAAAGAACAAAAGAAATTAGTTCAGTTGAATGTTGCAATGGAAGGCCCTAATTTTAGAAAGTTAGTTCATCAAGTGAGTGATAACTTCTACCGACGAATAACTGGTCGCGAAAGTTTTTTTTCATCACGTATTGTTTTTGTGAGTGATCAGGATTCAACTTCTGAAAAAACAATTAAGGAACTCTATATTATGGACTTTGATGGCTATAATATAGAGAAGCTTACTTCTCATCGAGGAATTGTTCTCTCCCCCGCGGTTTCAGCAGACAATCGCAAGGTGCTTTATAGTCTAATTCCAGAAAGTAAAATTGGTATTAAGAATATTAACCTCTATGAAGTTGATATAGCCACAAAGCAAACTGTAGAGATTTCATCTCGCAAAGGCATTAATTCTGGAGCAATTTATGCAGGAGATGGGAAAGGTATTTATTTAACCTTAAGTGAGAAGGGAAATGCCAATATTTACTATATGGATATAAAAACTAAACAACTTCGAGCAGTGACCAATCACTATTCAGCAGATGTGGACCCTTCCTTGTCTTTAAACAAAAACTTATTAACATTCTTATCGGGAAGATCTGGTAAGGCCAATGTCTACACTCTTGATCCCAGGGGAACGGAAAAAAGTGTAAAGCGCATTAGTTATGTCGGAAAGTTTAACGCCACTCCACGATTCTCCAGAGATGGCTCTGAAATCGTTTTTGTCTCCTGGTTAGAAAATAGCTTTGATCTCTTTAGGATTAATGCTGATGGTCAGTCTTTAGTGCGTTTAACTAAAGATTTTGGCTCTAACGAAGAACCCACTTTTTCCCCTGATGGTGACTTTATCGCGTTTACATCGCAAAAACCCTTAGGGGCAAATAAGGTTGACCAGAATGTCTATTTAATGAACAGGGAAGGAAAAATTCTGGGAGCACTGACTAAAAGTGCCAAGCGCTGCTTTAGTCCAAGGTTCACTAACTAGTTAAAATAATTGAAATCATGTAAAATATTCAAATTCTTGACAATAAAAATCTTGTATTTTTTTCGCACAATGTTATAATTGAATTGTTGTTGCATAGCGCAAAATTTAAACAATGTCTCTTAAGAAAAATGTCAAGGAGTTAAACATGAAACAAGTTCTACAAAACCCAAGTGTTAATCCATTACTCAGCCTGGATGAGAAGCAATTTTTTACTTACTTAGCGGCTAAGATTGCTGATCGTTTGCAAGCTGATATGAAGCATGTGTACCTGATCAAGGGAGATCATCAATCGGAAATGATTGTTGGCGCCGATGATCAGATGGCCAAGGCCTTAGCTCCGGTTATCCAGTATGCGCAAAAGATGAGACGTTATTATGTGAGCCACTCACTTGCTAGTGACCCACTTTATGCTCAAGTCTCATTAAAGGCGCAGACGGCCTTAGCTGTACCGGTGATAGTTGATGGGGATGTTTTTGCGGTTATTCATCTTGCAAGTCATCAGCCAAACTTTAATTACTCGGAAAGTGAAGTGACTATTGTTAATGAAATTATTAATGAGCACATAGTAAGCTTGCAAAATTTAAAGCTCTATCTTGCTGCTCGTAAACTGAATGAAGAATTATTAGCCAAAATTGATCATAATGCTGGTATTCAGAATTTAAATCAAGGTGATGCCATTGATAGGCAGGTTAATGAAATAAAATTCTTGGGACGCGATGAAAACTTGCTGATTGCTATTAATCAAGCAAAAAAAATAGCTCAAGATGACTTTCCTCTTTTAATTGAAGGTGAAGGTGGAGTCGGCAAAAGGAGTTTGGCTCAAAAAATCCATTTTTGGGGAAATCGAAAAAATGAAGTTGTTTCTATAGTTGAGTGTGGAACAGCGCAGAGTCGATTAATTAAAAGGGAGCTTTTAGGGGACCATGATTTAGTAGGAGCGTTAACTCGCTCTCAAGGAGGGACTGTCATATTGAATGACCTACACCTTACGCCTAAAGACATACAAGCTTTGCTTTTGGATATTTTAATTACCGGTTATTATTTTGATGAAAATTCATCAGAAAAAAGAAAAGCAAATGTTCGTTTTATTGGTTTGAGTAAAAAATCATTAGTGAACGATTTAAAAGAGGGGCGCTTTCGTGATGATCTTTATTATCGTTTAACTCTTGGTCATATTCGCCTGCCAAAGCTCAGTGAGCGTGGAGATGATATTGCGATACTGGCTGATTATTACCTTAATAATGGTAGAGGTGAAAAATTACACTTAACTCAAAACTCCATAGAGATGCTTAAGTCTCACTCTTGGCCAGGGAATATCAACGAATTGATGAATACTATGGAGCGTACAAGAGCGATGGCCTCTGGACAATATATTAATGAAGTTGAGATTGCAAACTTCGAACAACAACGCAGTAAAGTGCAAGAAAGTAGTAAACGAGAAGTGTTTGTGCCTCGCACTCTTTTTGAAGTAGAAAAAGAATTTATCTTTAAAACACTTGATTATTTAGAGGGAAATAAGACTAAAACAGCAAAAACTCTTGGGATTACAGTTAAAACTCTTTATAATAAACTGCATAGTTATGGAGCATTTCAAGAGAAGCAGGCTTAATAACTTAAAACTAAGAAAGGATACAAAATGGCAAGGCAAACCCAAAAAAATACAAAAGTGAAAGTTGATCCACAAATTAAGAGTTTTAAGAATTCATCTGAGATTGAAACTTTTTATCGCTTCATTCATGAGAATTCGATGAGACATGAGGCAAAGGTTTTAATTGGCACTATTCTTAAAAAACTGAAAAAGAAACCTAAGAAGTCTAAAAACTTACATTAAGCACGGAATCAGGAACTGAATCATGGAAGATTCTTCTTTTACAAATAAAAATAAAAAACACATTCTTTATGACGTTCTTTATGGATTTGTCCACCTCACTCCTTTAGAGTGGGATCTTATCCACACTCCATTTTTTCAAAGATTGAAATGGATCAAACAACTAGGGTTTTCTTTTTACACTTTTCATGGGGCAGAACATTCACGTTATGGTCACTCTATAGGAGTGATGCATAATGCCCATTGTATTCTTAAGTCTATCGACAGGGCGGTGAGTGACGATGAACTTTTCTCTGGGGATTTAAAGACAAAAGAGGCTAAACTTCATCAAAGCTTAAGGGTTGCAGCATTACTACATGATATTGGTACTTTCCCGTTTTCACACACTACCGAAAATTCCTATATTCGATATGGTGAGACAACAAATCAAAAGAATGGAAAAGGCCACCCTGATGACCACGAACATTTAGGATCATTTATAATAAAGAGAACTAATTATCCAGGTGGAATTACTAGCCTACTGCTTAAGTATGGAGTCGATCCATTGCAAATTTCTAATTTGGTTAAGGGAATAGATGAGAATATAATGGCCAATCAAATTTTACACTCTGAAATTGATTGCGATCGCATGGACTATTTATTGAGAGATGCGCATTATACAGGACTTAACTACGGAACTTACGACCGAGATTATCTTCTCTATCACTTCAAGGCAGTGAAAGTTGGGGAGCAAGAAATTTTAACAGTTAACGAAAAAGCTCTTTACTGTATACAAGATTTTTTACTCTCTCGTTTTGCATGGTATTCTCAAGTAGTACGCTCTGGACGAGGAGCTAAGTATGATGCATTAGGAGAAGAAGTTTGCTTTTATTTTCTTAAAAATAAGCTGATGTATTCTTACTCTGATTTGTTAGAAATGATTGAGAAAGATCCTGTTCTGTTCTTTTCTTTTAATGATAGTTATTTCATGGGGCTTCTTCAGCGGCATTATAATAGCGATTTAGTGCAAAAAAATCATCGAATAAGAGCAATGATTGAAAGCCTTCTTTTTGAGATCTCTCCAGTTGTGATTAAAAATAATATATTTGAACAAAAGATTCTCATGCATAGTGATACATCATATAATGAGAAAATTTTAAAGCAAGTGAGTGACAAATTAAAAAGCATGCGAGATTTTCTTCTGAAAAATGGCGATGAACAAGATTGGATTATTGAGGATTTACCTAAGAAAAATATTTATTTGTTAAAATCTGCCAAAAGCGTCATCAAAGACAAAAAACAAGTCAATGTCTTATTTGAAAGAGATCCTACTAAAATACTCATGGAAGATGGCAATGTTAAATTACTCTCCGATATGGAGAATTCTATGTTAATGAAGCTGCAACATCATTTTAACTTTATTCCTAATGTTTTTTGTTCACCCTCCGCTTATATCCGACTAAAAGAGGCGGGGTTTTTGAATTAATTTTTTGCCAAAAATTGAGATAAAAGATATAATATTTAGAATGAGGTCTCTCAAGGAAGTAGAGGAGAAGAAAAGCATATGGAAGGCCGACAGCAGTCAGTATTTTATCAAGAATTAAACCAAACTCAATTTTTTAAAAATGATCAACTCGCTCATTATCTGTACAGGATCAATGATGTAGATGTGATACTTGCCAAGAATAAAATTTTGCACAGAATCAAGCTTGAAATCAAAAGGGGAGACTTCTTTTTTGTAACAGGTGCCAATGGTGCTGGAAAGACAACCTTATTAAAATTACTGGGTGGGGACTTAAGTGCAAGTTCAGGGCACTTTGAAATGAACTTACAATTAGGCAAGAAAACATTATTTATCTCCAAGATCTTTCAAGACTTAAAGCTGATGAATAATCATAGCTTAAAGCAAAACCTTATGATTTCTTATGACTCGACATTATATGATTCAAAGGAAAGTTTTATTAAGGAGATGAATCATTACTGTACAATTTTTCAATTGAATGAGCTTCTTGATTACAAAGTGGAAAAAGTCAGTGGCGGAGTGCTGCAAAAAGTAGCAATTATTAGAGCTCTTTTAACTCAACCTGATATTTTATTAGCAGATGAGCCAACAAGTAACCTTGACAAGGAAAGCTCTGCTAAACTTTTCGAGGTTCTTAATTATCACTGTGCAAAGAGAAAAATGGCGGTAGTCTGGGCGACGCATAACAGGGATTTTGCTAGAAACTTTAGTGGTAAAACA
>SKGZ01000238.1 GCA_007117175.1 Bacteriovoracales bacterium
AAAGTCTTCTAATTTTCTAAAATTATGAGCTGGAATGCAGCCTAGTATTTTGGCCTGAGCTGCTGCTTTCATCATTTCTTTATTAGTGACTAAAAACATTGGCGCCATAATGATAGGTAATTCAATTTGTGGAAACCATTGATGAAGAGTAGTTGTTATTTTCATTTTATCCTTTTTGCTCGTCAATTGAGCTGCAAGCAGGTAACCTGTTAAGAGTTATGAGTCAAAATGTGCAGCTCGAGGATTTAAAAAGACCTCAATTTATTCAACTCTATCAGAATTTAACTGAACTTTATCAAGAAAATAGTCAGCTGGTTCAAGAAAAGTCCTATCGCAGTATTGAACAAGCTAAAAGTATGATATTTGCACTAGATTTTATTGAGAGTCATTTATTGGCAATGCTTTCTGAGAATTCTTACTTAGAATCACTTCTTAAGTTGGAGTTTATTGATTTTAAATATCTGCAAAATGCTGATTGGATTTCGCAAGTGGTACTCTTAGAGTTTGATCCTTTCAAAGAGAAAAAATTTTTAATTGAAGATGAGTTTAATTTTAGTAAGCAAAAAGTCGATCAACTGATTAGTTCTTTTCAAAATTGGTGTGAAGAAAAGATATTAAAACATGAAAGTTGTCAGTTGTTTCTAGAGAAATTAGATGATGATCGCTTGTCACCACAAGAGTTAGAGTGTCAATGTGATAGCTGTATTTCACTTTACCGCACACGCTTAAGAGAGATTACTTTTAACAATATGGTCAAGCTAGTTGATGAAGCTGTCGAGATTTTGCACGAAAAAGTGCTTTTTGAGAAAATTAATAATATAAGTAGTAAAGTTAGATCTCTAAAGGATCAATTACAGTCTAGAATTAAAAAAGTAAGATTTAGACTTAGGCGATCAACTGTTAATAAACTGGATTTGGAGATTAAATCTTATTTCAAAAGACAGTTTTCACCTCAATCAGAACTTGGTAAAGCTTACAGAGAAAAAATTATTGCTTTTCTTAATTTGGTTTGCGAAGAAGATGGTCTGAAAAATGAGATTTTAGGGGAACAAGACTACAAGCGATTCATTGATAACCTAGAACTCGACTTATGGAAGCCCGCTGGCTTTATCCGCAGTGAGTTCACCCGTTTCTTATCGACTCTCATGTCTTTTAAGAGAAAAGATATTTCTTCCACTATTCTAAAGAATTACCTCGGGCAATTTTGGTTGCACTCACCTGCTAGAAAAAAAAATCGCAAGGTTATTTATCATATGGGGCCGACGAACTCTGGTAAAACTTATCATGCCATCGAAGCCTTATGTCAGGCTCAAAAAGGTTGTTATTTAGCTCCCTTAAGGCTATTGGCGGGAGAGCTTTTTGACACGATGTCTGAGAAGGGGGTGGTGACAACTCTTTTAACTGGGGAAGAGGTGATCGAAAAACCGGGGGCAACTCACTATTCCTCAACTATCGAGATGGCCAAACTCCATGAAGAGTTTGATTGTGCTGTGATCGATGAAATACAAATGATCGGAGATCCTCAACGTGGCTGGGCCTGGACAAGGGCCTTAGTGAATCTAGATGCGGATGAAGTTCATCTCTGCGGCGATGCTTCTGCTCATGGGTTAGTTGAAGAAATTCTTAAATTAACAGGAGACACCTTAGAAGTTCGTCATTATGAGCGAATGACTCAATTGGTGGTCGAGGATCGCAAAATTGAAATGCAGCAATTAAAAAGAGGAGATGCTCTGATCGTTTTTTCTCGACGGAATGCCTTGAAATTTAAACTTGCCTTAGAAAAATTAAATTTTAAGGTTTCCATTATTTATGGAATGCTTTCCCCTGAGGTTAGAAGGGAGCAAGCTAGAAAATTTGATAGTGGAGAGACTGATATCATGGTAAGCACTGATGCCATTGCCATGGGCATGAATCTACCAGTTCAGCGAATTGTCTTTTCAACATTTGCCAAATTTTATGATGGTAAAGAATACCCTTTAAGTGAAAGTGAAATTAAGCAAATTGCAGGAAGAGCTGGGCGTTATTTACGCTTTCCTACCGGTTATGTCACCTGTCTTGCCGATGATCGAGGACAAAATGATTTAGCAGTTTTACACCAAGGACTGAACTGCACCTTAGGGCAAAGATCCATGGCCATGGTTGGGCCGGATTTAGAAATTTTCAAGAGTGTTAATTCTGCTTTGGAGGAAAATCAGTTACGAACCTTGGATTTAACAGAGTTTCTAAGACTTTTTAATACAATGCCTTTTCAAAAACCTTTTTATTGCGTCCAGTTAAAAGAGATGATTGAAATCACTGAGATGGTGGAGGCAGCGAACTCCTCTGAGAGATCTCTTGAGCCTTCTGAAGTTTTTGGTTTTGCCTGTGCTCCAGTTAATTTAGGCTTAATTGAGCACGTTGAGTACTTTATGAGAGTGGTCACACGTTATGTACATGCACAGCCTATTTATTTTGAGCCCATTGATACTGCTTCTCATCAAATTGATTATCTAGAGACCTCTATCAAGTGCGTGGAGCTTTATCAGTGGTTGGCACGGCACTTCAATAATAAACACTTTGAATTTGATCGTCAGGAGTTAGAAGCGAATAAGATTCAGGCCATTGAGCGCCTCAATAGCCTTTTGTCTGAGAAAACAGTCAAGTATCAGTTTAAAAACAACCCACTGATGGGATTTCGCCGTCGAAGACCGACGCATCATTCAAGGCGGCAGGGTGCAGCTGGGGCTCAGGGCAGCTTGAATGGGAAAAAGAAGAAAAAGAGATTTTCAGCAAAATCTCGCAGTTTTTCAAAGAGCTATCGTGGTCAGAAAAGAGCTTCCAAATAAATCTTTAAACAGTAAGTATTGTTGTTTATACTGAAGTAGCTGTTTATGAAAAAAATTAAAAAATTATTAAAATCAATTTTTAAAAAAAAATCATCAGAGGATGAACTTGATGATTATACTGATGTGCACATACAGGATCACACTCGATTTAAAAATATTAATATTGATGAAGACCATGATGATTTTGAGGTGACTGAAAAAACAAATTTCTTAGAAAGATTGTTTAAAGGTAAAAAAGGCTTTCAAAAACAAAAAATCCGAGATGAGCAAACTCTTGCCGGAGAATTCGAAACAGTTATTTTAAGAGGTGCTAAAAAGCCTGAGCAGAGAAAATTCTTTTCACGTTTTATGATTTATTTATTGATGATAGTGGGAGCAGGGTTTTTGTTTGAGGCGTCAGGGGGTTGGAAGTTCTTTTCACAGGGGGAAAAAGAGCAAAGTCCTTTACCTGGCCAAGAGCAGACAATAGAGGGTGCAGAGACTCAAGAGGATGATGATACTAGTAGTGAAAGTTCAACTCGTAAGCCACTCATTGATTATAGAGAAAGGGGAGCAGGATTAGTTTATAATTGCCTTGGTGGACATTGGGCCTGTATCGATCGAGTCAATTATAAAAAATGTCAGCGGCTTGCTGCTCATCAGCCCCCTGCTTGTCGAGCATTAAGGTTCTTTAAATCTTTGAAACAGTGTCGAGCGGTACAGCAAGCCCAAATTGATAAGGGAACTAGGCCAACCTTTTGTCAGTAATGGAAATTAAGCGGCTTTTTTCTGGTTGTTATCTGTTTTGATTAAGGTAAGAAAAGATTGATTTTCTTTATTGCTCTGATGTTTCTTCAGGGCGTTGACAAAACTTTTAGCTAAAAAAGGATCAAATTGACTTCCTGAAAAGTCTAAAATTTCTTTGAGGGCCACAGATTGGTCCATTCCTTTGCGATAGACTCTTGAGCTGGTGATCGCATCGTAGGTATCTGCAATCAAAATAATGCGCGAACAAAGAGGAATCTCTTCGCCTTTGAGACCATGTGGATAGCCTTTACCATCATAGCGCTCATGGTGGTAGCGAGCATTGATAGCAACTTGTTCAAAGTTTTTAAATCCTTTGATTATTTCATAGGAAAGCTCTGGGTGTCTTTTCATGTGTTGAAACTCAGTTTCTGTTAATCTTTGTGGCTTAGATAAGATGCTGTCCGGGATTCCTATTTTTCCCACATCATGAAAGAGTGCAGAAACTTCCAATTCATAAAGAAGCTCTTGATCAAAGTTAAGATAATGACCGAGAATTAAACAATTTTGGGCGACTCTAAGGCTGTGACCGTAGGTATAATTATCTTTACAGTCCAATGCCTTCAATATGCTCTTGATGGCCATTTCGCAAATATTGCGATTTTCCTCTTGAACTCGATTAAGAGTACTTGATAATTGATAGAGCACAAAAGTAGAAGTTTGTTCTTGTGTTGGTTTTTTTGAATTTTTTTTGCCCATATGAATTTATCTCTCTTTTGAGTACTCAATGACTTATCGGATCTTTTGATTTATTTTAAAGAGGAAACTTGTTAAAATAATAAAGAGGGAGTTCAAGCTAAGATGTTGATTTTTCTTGATATTAAGACGGAATTAGTCCAGAAAATAATTGAGCACTTTTCTTTGTCTTCAGAACAGTATGCATTTTCTGTCACCAGTGAGCTCAGTCAGGATAGTATTATTTTTTTTGAGGATTGGGATTCAGAGTTGCAAGCACAACTTTTACAGTTTGAAGGCAAGGTCAAAGCATTGGTTGCAACCATGCCTTTACAGCACAAAGTGATTCCTGAACCTTTGGCCTGTCGATTAATTTTTAATGATGAGCTGAAGATCACACAATTGCCTTATCTATTAAACTCCATTCAATTATTATTAGAAAGTCAAAAAGCTTTCAATCATCAGCAAGATCAATTTAGCCACCTTAATCAAGAAATGAAAAATGTTCTTCTCTTTTTAGAAGATGAAGCACAGCAGGCAAGAAAAAATCATAAACGCAGTGAAAATACTAAAAAGTTTTCTCATTCGAAAATAGATTTTTATGGGATTTACAAAATAGGTCGTGAGAATGGTGGGGAGTATTACGATTTGACTAGTTCTGATCGATTCTTATTTTATTGGTGCTTTTCTTCCGATCAGTACAGTGTTTTAGCACTCTTAACTGATTTTTCTGTCAAAATAAAAAACATGAGTTGGGATGAATTAGATCCTATTTCATTTTTTAAGGACGCCCTTGAGCAGTTCATAGAAAAAATTTCAACAACTCAGAAAGAAGAAGTGAATTATCAATTTTTGATTGCGGCGGTAGATTTGCAGAGTTTAAAGTTTGATTATTTTACTAATGGTAATTTTAAACTGTATATGCCAACAGGCAGAAGAACAGAGAATAGTTTTTCTCTGTTGGCGAGTGATCGGTTGCTCATTCTTTCTCCTGGTGTTTCGAGTAATTATCAAAAGAATAAGGAAAAAAATATTGATCAAACCATTGATTCTTTTCTCATGCAAATGAGTCATGATTTATTAGATGAGATCATGGCGTCGTTAAATTCAAGTCAGACTGATCGATTTCTAGCTGAAGATGCCTGTGGCTTCTATATGGAGGTTAAAAAGAATGTTTTACAACAAGTTTAGATTTTTATTTCTTTTAATTTTTTTGCCTTTTGACTCTTTTTCTTTTGAAAGTAAGCAATGTTTAGATTTAAAGTTTGAGGTTGATATCGAAAAAGAGGGATTATTTTTTGGCATGATTCCCTATCGTTTTAAAATAATTAAAGATCGCTGTGAGGTAAAAATTCAATACCAAGAGTATACTCCCGTGAGCTGGGAGGTTGATCTTTGTCGTGAGCCAGTTCATTTGAAAAAAACAGATTGGTTTGGTCTTAAAATTTTAAAGAAGGAAAAAAATTGTAAGGGAGTGACCAGTCCATTTTGTGATCAGTGGAGCCTCATGATGGGGACTTTGCGTGATGAAGCCTTGATTCTGGCAAAAGGGGAAAGGGATAGTTTAGAAACTGATCATGGAAAAATTTACTGTCTTTTTCACTTGCTTCAAGCTTATGGCGATTATGACTATATTTTCTCTTTTCATAAAGATGTAGATATTGATATTTTTTCTTTAAGCAAAGACAAGCTATTAGAAAAATGTGATTTGCCGGAAAAAGAAGAGAAAGCAAGTCAGTTAGAACTTGAGCAGGTGGAAACAAGCACTGGTATAGAGCCAGAAGCTGTGCCGCAAGATGAGGATAAAGTTATTTTTTAAGCAAGGGCCTGACTTAGGTCTGCAATCAAATCTTCAGAGTCTTCAATTCCAACCGAAATTCTAATGAAACTATCACTGATGCCAAGTAGCTCTCTTTGTTTCTTTGGAACCGAAGCATGGGTCATGATTGCTGGATGCTCGATGAGACTTTCAACTCCTCCTAGGCTCTCCGCTAATGAAAATATTTTAAGTTTTTTAAGGAAGTGAAGAGATTCTTTTTTACCTCCCTTTAAGTAGAAGCTAATCATTCCTCCAAAGCCATCCATTTGTTTTTTGGCAAGGGCATGTTGAGGGTGTGATTTGAGACCTGGGTAAATGACCTGTGTGACTCGGGGGTGGTTCTCTAGGAAATTTGCCACATTGATGGCATTTGCGCAATGGGCTTTCATCCTTACTCCTAGGGTTTTAAGTCCACGCAAGACTAACCAGCTATCGAAAGGAGAAAGGCTTGGTCCGATGGAGTTTTGCAAGAACCATAGACGTTCATATAACTTTTTATCGTTAAGCATAATTGCTCCGCCTACCACATCGCTGTGACCATTGAGGTATTTGGTTAGAGAATGAATGACAATATCCGCGCCTAGGCAAAGAGGTCGTTGTAGGTAAGGACTCATAAATGTGTTATCCACCACGAGAAGACACTTTTGCTTTTTACATTCCTTGGCAATTTTTTGAATATCTGAAATTTTGAGCATTGGATTAGTTGGTGATTCCATCCATAGCACATCTGGTTTTGTTTCTTTTATTTTCGCCTTCAGCTTACCTAGATGAGTGGTGTCCACGAAGTGTATTTGATGAGTTTGCTGAAAAACTTGAGAAAAAAGTCTATTGGTCCCTCCATAGACATCGTCTCCGCATAAAATGACTGATTGGTGCTTGAGGGCATGAAGAATGAGTGTAATGGCGGCCATCCCGCTTGATGTCACAAGGCTATACTGAGCCTGTTCAAGGCTGGCAAGGCATTGCTCTAAACGACTACGTGTAGGATTGTGGCTTCGAGTGTATTCATAACCTTGGTGCTTACCAGGACTTTTTTGAACATAGGTTGACGTTTGAAAAATGGGAGGCATGATAGCGCCAGTACTGGGATCAGGTTCTCCGCCGACATGAATTGCTTGGGTTTGTATTTTGAGTTGTTTTTTTTTCATTTTTTGAGCCTAAACGATTTTGACACCTTCGCTGACCAAGTTGGCGATGTCTTGAGTTAATTGTGGATGACTTTCTTCGATATGGTATTGATGGGATTTCATCCATTGGTCATTAAAAATTTTAGAAATATAGCGAGAACCACTATCCGGTAAAATAACTAATATTCTTTTTGCTTCACTGAGTTTTTCTGCATGGCGAATAGCTCCTAGAACTGCCGCCCCACAGCTACCACCACAGTAAATACCCTCTTGTTTAAGAAGCTGACGAGTCATTTGAAAGCTTTCCTCATCTTTGACTATTTCGAAATCATCAATGACGTCAAAATGGATATTTTCAGGCAGAAAGTCTTCACCTAAACCTTCTAAGACATAGGGTTGAGCGGGAATTATTTCACCGGTTCTATGGTAGTGAGCAATAATGGAGCCTTCAATGTCAATTCCAACTGTTTTCAATTGGGGCATCTTAGTTTTTAAAAAGGCAGAAACCCCTGAAATTGTGCCTCCTGTCCCAACGCCTGCCATGAAAATATCAAAGTCACCTCCAGTCTGTTGAAAAATCTCAGGGCCTGTGGTTTGGTAATGATTCTCAAAATTGTCAGGATTATTGTATTGATTAGCATAAAAGGCATTTGGTAATGATTGGTAGAGTTTTTTTGCCACACTATAGTAGGAGCGAGGATCTTCTGGATCTACATTAGTTGGACAAATAACTACTTTTGCTCCAAAGGCCTTTAAAGCATTAATCTTTTCTTGGGATTGTTTATCGGCCATTACAAAAATACAGTGGCAATTATGAACAGCTGCAAACATGGCGATACCGACCCCTGTATTGCCTGAAGTCGCTTCGACAATAATGCCTCCTTCCTTCAGCTCACCTCTTTCCCAAGCTTTTTGACAAAGATAATAACCAAGGCGATCTTTAATAGAGCCTCCGGGGTTAAGGTATTCTAATTTAACATAAATGTCAGAACTCACATGCTTGGCAACTTTCTGTAGCTTTATGATTGGTGTATTACCGATAATATCAAGAATCGTTTTATTAAATTGTTTCATATTGAATCTTCCTCATTAATTTCGTAGGAGCAAGCCAAGCTTGAAAGTCTAGCAATAATAGAATAAACAGCTTCTTTTGCTTGATGGTCATGTCCTTGTTGTATTTCACTAATGCAATATTTTTGGTAAATCATTCCTCTGGCATTTAGGTTGGACTGAGAGTCTTTGAGAGGGTTAGTTCTTAAAAATCCACCCACACTTTTTCCATCAATAAGATAAATAGTGACTTCTGCTGGATTTTGGTCACAGCTCAGAATAGTTTCAACCCCCTCTTGCACTAGGACAGAGTCAAATTTGAGGTTGTTCTTACCAATATCCATTTTGTTGCGCGTTTTTCGATTCATTTTAAGAATATCTTCTGGCCCTTGGACCACTTGTATTCCCATGCCATAAGTACCGCGATTTGCCTTTATAAATATCTTTTGCTCTGGTTGGATTTGTTTTTTGAGTTGGCTGACTTGCTCAGCTAAAATCTCTAGTCCTTCTTTTGTATGGAAATCGATGTTTTCTACTAGGGAAAAACGCGCCTGAATGAGGTTGGGGTTAATTGAAAAATGTTCACAAAACTGATTGGCAATTTGACTGTAGTAATAGAAGTGACGAGCTTTTTGCCTGCGATACCAGCCTAACTTGGGAGTAGGAATGATTTGAGTTTGCAGAGTTTGCCATTCGACGTTCAGAGGAGATGATTGGTCGTTGTTCAGAATGGCCATATCAAATTGAGAAAATTTTGTTGCGATTCGTCCGTTATTGATATGGCCAAAATTGATTTCAAGGCGATGTCCTGAATGGGATTCAAGTTGAAGCGAATCTTGCTGATGAGCTTCAAACACTTTCGGATCCAGACTCACCAGACTGACTTGGAAACCTGCACGTTTAATCACCTCTTGGAGTGTATAAAGATGATCAAGGTAAAAAAGATTTTTAGTATTTGACTC
>SKGZ01000218.1 GCA_007117175.1 Bacteriovoracales bacterium
AATTTTTTCTTCAGGTAAAGTTTTAGCGATAAAGGTGATAAGTTTTTGATCAAAGGCTATTCCTTGACCCATGGTGTCAATGCGCAGTATTTCTAAATATTTACTTTCAATGTCAGTCATGCTCAAGATAAAATTATAACCTAATGAGTATTCTATATCACAGAT
Organism: Bacteriovoracales bacterium; assembly: GCA_007117175.1. Lineage (GTDB taxonomy): Bacteria > Bdellovibrionota > Bacteriovoracia > Bacteriovoracales > Bacteriovoracaceae > SKGZ01. The sequence continues at coordinate 166 of SKGZ01000218.1, forward strand.
TGAGTTTTGTATTGGAGTTAATTTTCAGTGGAAGTTTTATTCTGCTGTATTTTTTATCCCATTATGCTCAGGGATGGCCAATATGGCAGGTCTATTCCTTGGAGTCAGCGCAAACTCTTTTGACTTACTTAGTTTATGGGGTGCCTTTGTCAGTGAGTCTGACTGTCATTGGGCATTTTATGACTTATTGCGATTTAGAGCAGTTGATGCGTAAATCAATCTTTAGTGTTATTTTACTCTTTCCTATTTTTGTAGTTTGGTCGGACCAAGAGTTTACTTTTTGGTTAGGGTTAATTCACTTACTTTCGTCGATCAGTTCTCTTTCTGACCCTGTGGATATTAAAAATAAAAAAAAGAACCTCAATATAGGTTTTTACAGTGCTCTGCATCTCAATCCTGCTCAGTTGATTATGAGCACATTTTTTATTTTAGTCTTGTTAGGAACCTCCTTGCTTTCAATTCCCCTTTGCCATCAGGAGGGGCAAGTAGTTTCGCTTGTTGATAATTTATTCATTGCGACTTCAGCCATTTGTGTGACTGGACTTGCTTCAGTTAATGTTGCGGAAGTCTACAGCCCGATTGGGCAAGTAGTGATCATTGCATTGGCACAAGTGGGAGGGCTGGGGATTATGACTCTGTCTTCTTGTTTTGCACTTTTAGTGGGACGTTCCCTTGCCATGAAAGAAAAAGTTTTAATGCAAGGTCTCTTGGAGGTCAATTCAATGGAAGATCTTCTAGATATGATTGTGGCAATTGTGAAGATGGCACTGATTATTGAATTTTGGGGTGGGATTGCACTTTCAGTTGCTTTTTATTTTTCTGATATGGAGATGGGACCCGCTCTTTTTGCTGGTTTCTTTCACTCTATTTCTGCTTTTTGCCAAGCTGGCTTTTCTATTTTTCCTAATAGTTTAGCAGATTATAGGACTGATGTAACTGTCAATGTGGTGGTTTCTAGTTTGTTAATATTGGGGGGATTGGGTTTTTTGGTTCTAAGTGAGCTTAAAACTAAGTGTTTTCAAAGTAAAAAGCGTTATGAATTTTCTCTGCACACTAAGGTTGTATTGGTGATGAACCTAGCGCTCATTTTAATTGGTGGGATTAGTCTTTTTTTGGGCGAGTTTCTAAATCCTGCCAGTCTGGATCAATACTCTTTTGGGCAAAAAATAATGATTTCTTTTTTTCATGCAATCTCAGCTAGGACTGGAGGTTTATCAACAGTAGATTTAGTGACTTTTAATCAATATATTATTTTCTTTTTGATGCTATTGATGATTATTGGAGCTGCTCCAGGTTCCTCTGGAGGGGGGATGAAAGTGACCACTTTTGCGATTTTGCTTCAGACCATTCGATCAACATTGAAGGGTAGTAATCGTGTAGAAATGTTTGGACGGAGTTTACAAGCCTCATTGATTATTAAAGCAAGTGCTTTGGCTGTGGTATTCATTGCGGGGCTTTGCTTTTTTCTCATGTTAATGCTTAACACTGACAGTGATAAGAATTTTTTTCATTTAACGTTTGAGGTTGTCAGTGCCTTTTGTACCGTTGGTTACAGTCTTGGGATTACTGAGGATTTGAGTTCTGTTGGCAAGGTTATTTTATCCTTTGCAATGTTTATTGGTCGGGTTGGTCCATTGACAATGGTTTTGGCTATTGGAGAAGGTCAGAGATCTCAGGGGAGAGTCAGTTATCCTGAGGGGAAAATTATGATAGGGTAGATCTAAGGGGTTGATTTATGATTGTATCGGTGATTGGTTTAGGAAAATTTGGTGCGAGAACGGCAAGTCGACTTGCTGAGAAAAATATCGAGGTCATTGCAATTGATCGTGATGAAAATTTAGTGAACAAAATTAAGGATAAGGTGACACACGCGGTGATTGCAGATGTGACTGATGAGAGAGCATTGAGAGCGATTAATATTTCGGATGTTGATTTAGCTATTGTGACTATTGGAGATAACGTTGAAGTGAGTATTATGGCAGTTGCGATGTTAAGAAAGCTTGGAGTGGGAAGAGTGATTGCTAGGTCCACTAGCCATTTGCACGAATATGTTTTACATGAAATTGGTGCCAGTGAAATCGTTCGCTTGGAGGAGGACATGGGGGATATTGTAGCTTCTAAAATTATTTCTCCCCACGTTTTACAGCAAGTTAATTTTGCAGCCGGCTATTCACTAGTTGAACTCAAGGTAGGGAAAATCTTTGAGAATAAAACTATTGTGGAGTGTCAATTTAAGCAAAAATATAATTTAAGTATAGTTGCGGTTCAGAAGAAAAAGCCAATGATTTCAGATGATGGAGCAACTGACTTTAAGGTTGAGCTGAATGATAATCCTATGCCAATGGATAAACTCTTGGAAGATGATATTGTGGTGTTAAGTGGCAGGGAAGAAAACTTTGATCGTCTTTATGATGACCTATCTCAAGATTAAGAAGGATTTATAATGAACTTATCTCTTAGAAAAAGAATCGGTTTTGCTTTTGTTGCAGCTATTTTAGTACTTTTAATTCAGGGTGGTATGGTTTTTTTCTTTCTCGATAATTTATCTAAAGATGTTCAAGCCTTTGGCGCAAAGTTTAATCAAGAATCAACTCTTATCGATGAAATACGTAGCTCTATTAATCAAGTTTTCAAGGAGCAAAGAGCCTTAATCATGAATCCTAAAATGGCTCAAGAGCAAGGGGAAGCGTCATTACTTTTAGAGCGCTTACTTAAAAAAGCTGATCAAGTTTATAAAACAAGTGAAATGAAAAAAGCAATTTCCTCTTTAGAGATTTTAAACAAGCAATATCGAGATTTTTTACAGAAAATTAAACAGCAAAAAATACGTGTAGATATTCTGAGCATTGAAACAATTTCTGATAATATGGAAGAGATCTATGAAGAGTTTTCAACCCAGCAGTTTTTACATGCCAGGCAAAGGGAGCAGCAGATAGAGTTTTTAGTGGCGGATACTAAAAGACAAATGCTCATTACTCTAATTATTACTTTCCTTGGTGCTATTTTACTGAGTTTGATTATTCCAGGCAAAATAGCAATGCCTTTTCGTAAAATTAAAGCAGCAATCAGGGAGTTACGTGACTGTAACTTTGATGTTTCCATTCACTATGAACAAGAGGATGAAATTGGAGAGGTGGCAAAGGAGCTGAATAAATTGATTGCTAGCTTGAAGGAATTTGAAGCATTACGTGTAGACCGCATTGAAGTGGAAATGAAGAAATTTGAAACCCTTGCCAACCTAGTGAAGAAAAATGTTTTAGTGACGGACTCTGATGGAAGGCTTATTTACTTGAATCATAATTTGTATTCACTTTTAGATTTGAGTTCAGATGATATCATAGGCAAGGAAATTCAAGAAACAACAATTCCTGAGTCAATTCGAGAGGCTTATCTGGTTGCTCTTAAACGTCGCACTAAAGTTGAGAATGCAGAGGTCTTAATTGAAAAAAGAGACGATAATGGTAACTTAGTGGAACATTTTCAAGGCTTTGCTAACGTTATTCCAATTCGTGGCAGAGAGAGTAGCCAAGATTATTATTTAATGGTGCTTTCCAAAGAGGTCTTTGCCTAGTAGATTATTGGCAATACCATGGATAATCAATTCATTCGAAATTTTTCTATTATTGCTCATATTGATCACGGCAAGTCGACGCTGGCAGACCGCTTAATTGAGGAGACTCAGTCCATCACCTCAAGAGAAATGAGTGATCGCTTTTTGGACAATATGGACTTAGAAAAAGAACGTGGCATCACCATTAAGGCGCAAACAGTGCGTCTTAAATATCTGGCACAAAACGGCCAGACTTATTACCTTAATCTCATTGATACTCCAGGGCATGTTGACTTTAGTTATGAGGTGAGTCGCTCACTGGCTTCCTGTGAGGGGGCACTGTTGGTGGTGGATGCTTCTCAAGGGGTTCAGGCGCAAACTTTGGCCAATGTTTATATTGCACTAGAGAATAACTTGGAAATTTTACCAGCCCTCAATAAGATTGATCTACCTCATGCTGACTGTGATCGGGTTGCTAATGAAATTGAAGAAATAGTGGGGCTTGATACTACGGACATTCCTAAGGTTTCTGCTAAGTCAGGGCTTGGGGTCAAAGATCTTTTAGAAAAAATTGTCCAGGTGATTCCTGCTCCGGAAGGAAAGAAAGAAAATCCATTGCAAGCCCTTATTTTTGATTCATGGTTTGATCCCTATCAAGGGGTGGTGGTTTTAGTGAGAGTTTTTGAGGGAAAGGTTTCCTTGAAAGATCGTATCTACTTTAAAAAATCTGATCGGGATTATGAGGTGATTAAAATTGCCATTAATCAGCCTTTTTATACTGAAGTGAAAGAGCTAACAGCTGGCGAAGTGGGAATGATCATCTGTGGAGTGAAGACTATTCGTGATATTAAAATTGGCGACACTGTTGTGGAGTACTCTAAAAGAGAGGCGACTCCAATCTTAAAAGGTTATAAAGAGGTCAAGCCAATGGTTTTTTGCGGAATTTTTCCGGTGGCTTCTGATGACTATGAAGATCTTAAAGAGGCTTTGGAGAAATTAGCACTCAATGATTCTTCCTTTACCTATGAGCCCGAGACTTCCAATGCCCTTGGTTTTGGTTTTCGCTGTGGCTTTTTGGGTTTACTTCATATGAATATTATTCAAGAGCGTTTAGAAAGAGAGTTTTCTCTTAATCTCATCTCAACCGCGCCTTCATGTCATTACTTAGTTCAAACCACGAAGGGAGAAGAGGTCTCTGTTGATAATCCTTCCAAGCTGCCAGATATTTCTGTCATCGAGCAAATTAGAGAACCCTATGTGGAGTTATCAATTCATTTGCCCAATGAGTTTGTTGGAAAAATTATTAAGCTTTGCGAAGATCGCAGAGGAGAACAAAAAGATTTAAAGTATATTACAACAGATCGAGTGCAGCTGATTTACGATCTGCCTCTTAGCGAGATGGTTTTTGATTTTTATGACAAGCTTAAGAGCTACAGTAAGGGTTATGCCAGTATGGATTATGAGTTTCGTGACTATAGGCCTTCGGATCTAGTGAAGCTTGATATTCTATTGAATGGTGAAAACGTAGATGCACTTTCACTTATTTGTCACCGCTCAGCCTCTTATCAAAAAGGTAGGGCATTAACTCAAAAGTTAAGAAAATTAATTGATAGACAACAGTTTGAAATAGCCATTCAAGCCTCTATTGGGGCAAAAGTGATAGCTCGTGAGACGCTCAGCGCCTTAAGAAAGAATGTGTTAGCAAAATGTTATGGCGGAGATATTTCCCGTAAGCGAAAATTGCTGGAAAAGCAAAAAGAGGGAAAGAAACGCATGAAAACTGTCGGTAGCGTAGAAATTCCTCAAGATGCTTTTTTAGCGGTATTAAAAGTTGATGAATAAGAGGGAAGCTATGCTAGAACAATACAATGATGTAATGAATCAGCTCTTTTTGGAGTATCAAGAGGGAGATCGTCAACAGCTACTTAAAAGTGCCAAGGAAAATTATTTTCAGTTGACAGGCAAGCTGCATGAGGAATCGCCTTATTTCGAGACCAAGATGAATGCCTTTAATCATTGGTTTGTTTATTCTTATCAAGAGAATAATTCACAAGAAAGAGTGATCGATCTTTTTTTAAATAAGAAAAAATCACTTGATAAAGAGATTGTTCAAACTTTACAAAATACTCGTTATTCACTTTTTGAGTACCTTAGAAATAATCTTAAGGGACAAGTGGTTTTTTATGATTGGCTAAAGCGTGAGAAGGTTATCCTTGATTCCTCTCATAAAGATTTAGGATTTGAAAAAAAGGATATGCTCATTGCTCGCCTTGCTCCCTTTCAAGACCATCATTACTGTCTACCAGGCTTTTATGTTCTTCCGGGTGATGTGAAGCGCTTGGTTCGCAGACAGGCCAATCTCGTTCGTAAACAAAAAGTCCAAATGAGTGAAGAAGATTTTTTACTCAAACTAGAGTCCATGAAGTGTAAGAGCTTGCTTTATCCCCACCTAGGCCCTACTCAGATTTTTACTTTTTAAATTATTCTAACTACTTAGCTATGAATGAGATGGCCCTGCTCTTGCATCAGGTGCGACATGCTCAGTGAATTGGCCAAACTTGATGAGAATTTCCATTGCTTACTTCTGGCCCCTCCTGCATGGGGAAAAACCTCAAAAATTATTAATATGCTTAAGAGCACTCAGGCAAGGTGGCTTTATATTGCGCCTTTAAGAGCAATTGTTGATGAAGTCTTTCAAAAACTAACAGAGCAACAAGTTCGAGTTTTTCAAGATCAACAGTATTCAGATTGGTTAAGCCAACCGTATTCAGTTTTAGTAACTACACCTGAAAAGTGGTTGATCATTAAAAAAGGGGCAATACCCTTTCACCTGATTATTGACGAGTATCACTTATTCTATTTGTGGGAAAGTTTTCGCCCCTGCTTAGAAGAAGCAAAATTTGATTTACTCACGAGTGCTCAAAAAAGCTTTTTATTAACAGCTTCGATGAGTCACTCAAATTTAGATCGTTGGTCTAAAGAGTGTGAATTCTTAACTCAAAAATCATTTGCAATCAAAATCGGCAATATGGAGCTTAAGAATCGCCCAAGTCGCCACATTCACTTACCCATTAAAGGGATAAGCTTGATTCAAAAATATCTTTATTGTTACTTATTGTTTTTGAAATTTTCAAAAAAAAGAGTGCTCATTTTTGTTCCCTATCGCAGTTGGGTTGACTGGGGGTTGAGGTGTTGTCAGTTTTTTGCAATTGCAGGATTGGGTTGTAAAGGAGGAGAGGCGCAGTTTTTTAGGAGAGATCTAAGGCAAAACCCCAATGTGCAAGTGATCTTTGCCACGAAGGTTTTAAGCCATGGGGTCAATCTTCCAACCTTGGACACAGTCATGACCACCTACTCTGAAGTAAGCCAGGAAATGATGCTGCAAATGGTTGCCAGAGCAGGACGAAGAGGAGAAAAATATAAACTGATTACAATGGGGAGTATAACTTGCAAGTGGAAGGCCTAATTTTAAAAAAAATTGCTTACCAAGACAGACATCTTATTATTAATCTTTTACTGCGATCAGCGCAGTGTTTATCTGTTTTATGCTATGGAGGACAAGGAGGGGGAAAAAAACAGAAAGTTGATCAATTGCAATTAGGTTCATTGGTGAGTGTGAATTTAAATCATCGCTCTCAACAATCAGAATTAGTCTCGGGTAAAGATTGGAAAGTACAGTGGGTTTCTAATCAGATTAGGAAAAATCATCGACGGTTTTTTGCTCAGTGCTTTTTACTAGAGGTTGCCAAGGTTTTTGCTCCTACTGTCACCTTTGCAGATATTGAGCAGCAAGACTCTACTGAATTTAGTCTGTTGAGTAATGCTCTTTATTATCTAGATCAAGAATGTGAGAGAAAAATCATTCTGATGTATTTAACTAAGATGATGTTTGTACAAGGTATTTTTCCTCGGCAGGGTTTAGAAAAAGAGCTCTTGCAGTTAATACAGCAAGTGAAGTCACTTAAGTTCAGTGAATTAGCACAAGTCTCATCTGAGCATCTTCACTCTGATATTAAAGAACTATTATTGTATATGGGGGAGCAATTTAATTTATCCTTTGTTAATTTAAATAGTTACCAGTTTCTAAGCTGAGGCTTCTCTAAGGATTGGTCATTTGTTATAATCGAGTTAACTTTATTCGAGGAGTGATGATATGAGTTTCAAATGGAAGCTAATTTTATTTATTTTGTTAGTGGCAGGCGCCTTAGGGGGTAAGTATTTTTTATTTGACATGCCCATTGGTACAGGTTACCAGGTGGGAGTGTTGAAAAACCTAAGTCATCAGGGAGCTGTGATTAAGACTTGGGATGGCTCATTACTGGTGGAAGGAAAAGAGAGCTCCTTGTTTTATTTTTCTGTACGCAATGATCAGCTTGCTAGGGAGCTTTTAGAACTCAAAGAACAAGAGCCCTTATTGGAAGTGGAGTATCAAGAGTTTCGCCAGGGCTGGCCGAGAAAAAGTGCTAAAAATATTGTGGCCTGGAAGGTTTTAGATAAATCCAACTTAACAGTCGACATCAATGAGTTCTCTCCTTCTAATCGTGAGTTAGTTCGCTATTTGGGGCGAACCCTGTTTTGCAGCTTAATAGGCTCTTTACACCAAGACCAGGAATTATACCAGCAGGTTAAAGATCACCTTAAAGAGGCGAATCCTTACTTATATCAGCAGTACTCTACTTGCAATGACTAAATTTTATCTCGTAATTGCCCAATGTCTTTGAGTTCAAAGTCATACTGAGGGTTAGGGGTGATGAGATAGCTCTTCATTTTAGCTTGCATTCCGCATTGGTAATCACAGTCTTTGTCTCCAATGAATATGCTCTGAGAAGCGCAAATATCAAATTGCACAATTAATTCCTCTGGCAATTTGGTTTTGGGTTTTCGGCATTGACAGTGATCTTCAGGAGTGTGAGGGCAAAATCGGATTGCATCAAAAGGTTTGAGCCCTGCTTGGACTAGGTCCTGGTTGATTTTATCGTGAACAGAATTCATTTGTTCTTCATTAAAGTAACCTCTACCAATTCCAGATTGATTGGTCACTATAAAGCAAAAGTAGTTAAGTTGCTGGGCCTTGGCAATCACTTCAAAGGTTTGTGGAAAATATTCAATCAGTGATGGCTCACACAGGTAATGTTTATCTTTGATCAGTGTGCCATCGCGATCGAAAAAGATTGCTCTATTCATACTGAGAGTTGTTTTACAGGGGATTGCATTAAAAGTACACTGGATAGTAGACCTTGCAAGGTAGCAATATGTATAAGATGTTGAAAGATATATGGTTTCTCCTAGGAAATCATCGTAAAAAATTATTTTTAGCTTATTTCCTTTCGCTACCGATGGCCGGTATTAAGACATTTCAAACCTATCTAGTAAAAGATATTTTTG
>SKGZ01000211.1 GCA_007117175.1 Bacteriovoracales bacterium
CGCCAATCACTGAATGAACTTTCTGAGCTACTGAGAACTCTGGGGGTGCAAGCACTGGACTCAGTCATTCAAAATAAAAAAGAAGTCAATCCTGCCACTCTACTGGGGCAGGGAAAGCTGCTGGAAATTGCCGCTCAAGCACAAGAGCTTAAGGCCAAAATTTTAGTTTTTGACTTTGACATCACTGCCAGTCAAGCACGCAATATCGCCAAGCTCACCAAGATGAAAATCCTAGATCGCTGTAGTGTTATTTTACAAATTTTTGCGGCCCACGCTCGCACCAAGGAAGCGCAAATTCAAATAGAGATCTCTCGTCTGCAATACATGCTTCCTCGCCTTACCTCCCTGTGGACTCACTTCACTAAGCAAAAAGGGGGAATTGGTCTCAAAGGAGAAGGAGAGCAACAGCTGGAGCTGGATCGTAGAAGGATTCGCGATCGAATTCAATTTCTTAAAAAAAGACTCACTGAGATTGCTAAAACCAGAACTGAGCAGCGCAAGAAAAGAGAAAATGAAGTGATCACTGCCGCCTTAGTGGGCTATACCAACGCTGGCAAATCTAGCCTAATGAATAAGCTTTGCAAGGAAAATGTACTGGCCGAAGACAAACTTTTTGCCACGTTAGATTCCACCTACCGCACCCTCACTCCGGACACCAAGCCTCCCATGATCCTAATCGACACCGTGGGCTTTATTTCCAATCTACCCAATACATTGATTCAGGGTTTTAAGACCACCTTGGAATCTGCCCTTGAGGCTGACCTGCTCATCACCGTGGTGGACATCTCTGATCCCAATTATGAAAAGCACCTCAAGGTCACCGATGAGGTTTTAAATGAACTTAAGATTGGGAATAAACCACGCATTTATATTTTTAATAAGAAAGATCAACTGCCTGAGGGAAAAAACGCCAAAGTACTGATGAGACAATACCCCAACTCGTTTTTAGTCTCCACTCAAGACAAAAACGACATGAAAGAGCTGCGCAATTTTATTATTGATTTTTTCCTCAAGCGACAACCCCACTACGACCTCTTTATCCCCTATGACAAAGGTGCTGTGCACGCCTTGTTAAGCTCTCACTCTAATATTATGAAAAGTCACAATCACGACAAAGGAATCTATTACCGAATCCGCATCCCCGAAAGTCTCTTCAACCAACTCGGCGTCCACGATTATATCCTCAGCCCGCAAGACCACCAAAGGTACGCCATCCTTTTTGCAAGACCACCAAAGGTACGCCATCCTTTTTGAATAACTTGCTTGCACATTATTGAAAAAACTTAACGATCGCAGAAAAAAAGGCAAACAGCGACACTATTAGGATTGCTAACTTAATAATTATCTCTTGTTGGGAGTGATCTATTTTTAACAAAACATTTGAGTGATTAGCGTCCATTTTTTGATGAAGCCCCAGTACCTCTCGATCAATTTTATCGTTAAGAGTTACGTTTTGCTTATCCAACTGTTGATGAAGCCCCTTTACCTCACGATCAATTTTTTCATTAAGAGTTACACTTTGCTTATCCATTTTTTGATTGAGTCCACTGATTTCCTTATCAATCTTCTGATTTAATCCACTGATTTCCTTATCTATTTTTTTATTAAGACTATCAATTCCCCTGTCAAATCTTTTGTTAAGTTCATCAAACTCAGATCTCAAAGAACTAAACTCAACCCTTATCAAACTGAATTCAGACTTTAGATCTTTAAAGTCAAGCTTGGTGGCGACATTGTCAGTAATCATAGCGATCTGACTCCTTACGATTAATTCAGCCTGCTCGCTGGATAAACCAGCTGCTTGCAAGTCTCTAGTATAGCGCAAAGTATCAATCATTTCCATGCTCCTTGTTGAGTTGTTTTTGCTATTAAAACCACTCTTTGCAAGGGCAAAGCCGAGTTAAGAAAAGCTAAGTTATTAAAATTTAATAGAGTTATTGAGAAGGTTGGGAAACTCCATCCTGTCTTATCAGAAAAAGGATGGCGTACCTTTTAAAGAAACTAAAACAACCCACTACGAAAATAGATAGCAGCAATCACAAAGGCGATACAGCCCACTACAATTATCATTCCAATGATCGCTTCTTTACCCAAGGTTTGACTCCTACTTGAAAGCTTAGAGAGTTCATTGTAACTTAATATTGATGAAATGCACAACGCCCAACCTCATTGTCAGCGCCAAGGTGATTGAACTTCAAAACCACCCCCAGGCAAGTAAGCTTAAGATTGCCACTGTCTTTGATGGCAATCGACGCTATCAAGTGATTTGTGGAGCGCAAAATTTAAGAAAGTCTATGGTGAGTTTATTTGCCAAGCAAGGAGCTCAACTACCCAATGGGTTGAAAATTGAACCTACTCAAATTCGAGGAGAGGATTCTGCGGGAATGCTGTGCTCTCCTTTGGAGTTAGGAATTTCTGAGGAGAAGGGAATCATTGATTTGCCTCCAGAAATGAAGATTGGCTTAAGTTTGAGTCAGATTGCTGTGCATCAACTCAGCTCAACTCCATGGTATAGCTATCAAAAGGTGGAGAGCTTTTGGCAAACCGAGAATCAACGAATTGAAGTTTTAAGAGGTGGGCGATTAAATGAGACACCGCAAGGAGCTCACTTAATTAGTGAGACTTATTACCATCAGGGCCAGTATTATCTACGCCGCTTTTAACACAGCAGCTGTCGATTTCTTCATTAAAAATTTCTTCATCTTGGTGAGAGTCAATCTCCTCTTCAATACTTTGAGCAAATAATTGGCGATCACGCCCCTGAATTCCCAAAGTGTTTAAAAGAGTTTCCGTGCTACCAGGAGCGCGAATCTCCACATCAAGATCCATAGACTCATAGTCCTTGGCCTGTTGGTAAGCTTTTTCAATTTCGCTCAGTGGACATTCAAACAAGACTTCAAGGCTTTGTTTTTCCACCACTTGTACACTATTTTTTCTTGCTAGACTCATCAGTCAGTATCTTATATGATCCCAATCAAATAGCAAAGTCAGGTGAGTATGGCACAATTTCAACTTATTTGGGACAGTCCAGCTGCTTTACACCAAAGCTTGGGTAAGGTGCTATGCCAAGATTATCAACTCAAAGCCTATTTTCGAGATGCTAATGATGATTTGCCTGTCCTCTTAGAAGAGCTTCGGCCACAACTGTATGTGCTATTTTCACATTCGCGAAGCCCTGAAGAAATACAAGACATTCAAAAATGCCTTAAAAAGCAAGCTCTTAATTTTTTTTTAGTGGAAGGCGAAATTGAACCTATTCAGTTAATGGAAGAAATTTTATCACGATTAGCGGCGCCTCTTAGCCGAAGATAAAATATTCATAGATTCACGGTATTTGGCCACAGTTCTTCTGGCCACCTCAATTCCTCCTTGCTTGAGCAAGGTGGCAATTTTCTCATCAGAAAGTGGTTTTTTAGGATTCTCGTTATCAATTAATTGCTTAATTTTAAGTTTAAGTGGCTCACTGGCTATTTCCTTACTGCCGTGAGAACTGCCACCAATGGCCGAACTAAAGAAGTACTTGAGTTCATAAACTCCAATGGGAGTGTGAACATATTTATTAGTGGTGACCCTTGAGACAGTGGATTCATGCATCTCAATTTCAGTGGCAACATCTCTTAGGATGAGAGGCTTTAGAAATTCTGGCCCTTTACGAAAAAAATCTGGCTGAAATTTAATGATGGCATTCATCACCTTCACTATTGTTTTTTGTCGATTCTCGATGGACTTAATCAGCCAAGATGCCGAGCGAAGCTTTTCTTGCAAATACTCTTTAGCTTGCTTATCACTTTTTTTATACTGTTGAATGAGATTTTGATACATTTTAGAAACTCTTAATTGAGGAACTCCATCATCGTTAATGCTGACCACAAGCTCTCCGCTGACATCTTTAACATAAATATCGGGCACAACGTAAAGAGCTTCTGCCGGAGAGATCAGTCTTCCAGGTCTTGGGTTAAGAGTCATAATTAACAACTCAGCCTCTTTAATATCTTCTAAACTGCAGCCGTGCTGTTTTATGATCTTATCATAGTCCTTGCGATAAACTTGTTCTAAATGATGGGTGATGATTTTTTCAACCAAGAGAGAATGATTTTCTAAAGTTCTTGCTTGAATGAGTAAAGCCTCCTTAGTATCATGTGAGGCACAACCAATTGGATCCAGATGTTGAATCATCTGTAAAACATCTTGAGCATCATCACTCTCAATATTGGCCTTATTTTTCAGTTCTTCAAAGGAAGCATCTAAAAAACCATCATCATTAAGACTGCCTAAAATCATCTCTGCAAACTGATAGGATTCAGTTGATAGATCCTCCATGCGAATTTGCCATAAGAGATGATCATAGAGAGTTTGCCCCTTGGAAACAATATTCTCGTAATTAGGAGCTTCGGCAGAACTATAACTTTCATTCATATTAGGAGCACTGGAGGAGTTCACATTATAAGAGTCAACGTACTTATCCCAATCAAAATCATCATGATTCTTGTCCATGATCTCAGGGCCTTTGAAGTCTTCACTCTCGGCTTCACGGTAATGCTCTTCTCGATCGATATCTTCTTGAGAAACTTCTCCTCCCACTTCCTCTAATAAGGGATTTTCAACCATTTCCTGAGCGATGACATTGGTCATCTCCAAGTGAGTCAAGGTTAACAACTTAATCGCTTGTTGCAATTGAGGTGTAATTGCTAAGCTTTGTGATTGTTTGAGTGTTTGTCCTAGTTTTCCTGCCATATTCTTTCCTATAACCTAAAGTCCTCACCTAAGTAAAACTTACGTGCGACCTCACTTGCTAATAACTCATCAACTGTCCCACCAACTAAAAGTTCACCTTTACTCATAATATAAGCTCGATCAACAATTCCCAAGGTTTCTCTGACATTGTGATCAGTAATTAAAATTCCAATATTTTTTTGTTTCAGTTGATTGACGATTTCTCTAATATCCCCAACGGCCAAGGGGTCAACGCCAGCAAATGGTTCATCCAATAAAATATAATCTGGGTCAAGAGCCAAAGTTCTAGCAATCTCCACCCTTCTTCTCTCTCCGCCTGAAAGCTCTCGGCCAAGTGAATTAGCAATATGAGTCAGTCCAAAATCAACTAAGAGATTCTCAATTCTTTGACGTCGCTCAATCCGTTGTAATCCCCTTAACTCTAAAACAGACTTAATATTTTCCACTACTGTTAAATCACGAAAGACTGATGCTTCTTGTGGTAGATAACCAATTCCCAGCAGCGCTCTTTGATGAAGGGCCAGGTGGGTAATGTCTCTTCCTTCTAATTCAATTTTTCCTTTATTGGCCTTGACCAGACCAACCATCATATAAAAGGAGGTGGTCTTTCCAGCACCATTCGGTCCTAAAAGTCCTACCACTTCAGCTTTTTCGACACAAAGACTTACGCCTTTAACCACTTCAACTTTATTATATGATTTTCCTAAATCGGTACCGACTAATGCCATTATACTTAATCCTCGTAGATAAAACTTGCAGTAGAATCTTCTACCTCTACTAAACCAATATTTTGCCTTAATGTAATCAAATTTCCTCTGATCACGTCCTGTCCTTGGATCACCTTGGGAGTTCCCGACATGACAATTTTTTCTTCTGAGGGATAGCCTTCTAGCTTTTCGCCATAAGCTTTTCTCATCGCCCAAGTGCCATCCTGCTCTTGATACTTTTGATCGACCTCTACATCGTCATAGAAAACATAGTATTTAAGTTCATTGTGAAAATTGTCTAGAAATAATTCTCCCTTACGAGCCTTGATATCAAAATTTTGACTTTTAACCCTGACATCTCTTTGTAGTTCGGCCATGCGATCAAAAAAATCTACATCCATCGTTTGTCCCCAAAAATAAGTCACTTCATCATAAGGGCGAGGGCGAATAATTTTCCCAACGACATTCTCAGCATAATGCACATGGCGCCTTTCTTGATACATTTTAATATATTCACTTTTGGCCTTAATGACATCCTTACTCTTAGGATCGCTGACTCGAGAATCCACGTTACCAAATCCTTCTACAATTTCATCTTCTAAATGATAAAGGGCCTTGTCAGTGAGAAGATCAAAATCCTGATTGAGAAACTCAGCATTGTTTTCAAATGTGAGCAGGGCCTTCTTTTGATCTAGCCTTCCTTTTTCGGCTTTATAATCAGTGGTGCCTATACGTTCAGAATAAACCTCTCCACGAGGATTTTCGAATAAAAAGAGGGTGCGATCATAGATTTTTAACTGATTGGCCAAATAATACACTTTACTACCACCGGGATCTAAATAAAATCCTTCGACTTCATAAAAACGCTGCACTTCAACAATTTTTTTAGGACGAGATAAAACTTTTGCTGCTAACGTTTCTTCCCCCCAGTAAAGAAGGGAAGAGACCACTGACCAACTCACTAAAAGAAAATAAACGACTAAGACCGCGGTTTGCTTCATCCAATTAGCTTATCGCAAATTGTAAATTTTGTCTTTTCCAGCTAAGCTAGAGTGCATGAGTCAACTAATGATCGAAAAGTATAGAAAAGAAGGAGTTAAGCTGACTCCAATGATGGAGCAGTACTATCAAATCAAGAAAAACTACAAAGATGTCCTTTTACTTTTTCGAATGGGTGACTTCTATGAGGTTTTCTTTGAAGATGCTGAACTGACCTCAAAACTGCTTAATATTTCTCTGACTCACCGAGGAAAACTTGGAGATTATCCTATCCCCATGGCAGGAATCCCCCATCACGCTGCCAGTAATTACGTGGATCGCCTCACCTCTCAAGGTTACAAAGCAGCTATCTGCGAACAGATTGAAGATCCCGCTCAAGCCAAAGGGATTGTTCAAAGAGCGGTCACACAAATTGTCAGTCCTGGTATCCCATTTGATGTGGATAAAATGTCTAGCCACGCCAGACATTATATTGCCAGCTTCAGCTATCAAGAGAACCAATATGCTTTATGTCTAGTGGATTTCATTCACGGAGATTTTATTGCCTTGCAAGTCAGCAGTTGGGACGAATTCATTGAGAAAATTAATCTCTATGCACCAAGGGAGATTGTGCTCAATGCCCAGCAAGAAAGAAGAATCTCAACAGATCTGCAAGTCTTGCAACCTATGATCAATCGAATCAAAAAAGAAGCCTACCAGCAAAACAATATTGATGTTAACCTTAAAAACGACCATACGCTGAAAACACATCCCCAGGTATTAATCGCAGCTAGTGCCCTCTTGCACTATTTGCATAACACTCAAGAGAAAAAAAATATTGATAAGCTTAAAAAACTAAGATTAATCAATCAAACTCAACAGATGAAGGCTAGCTATGCCAGCCTGACCGGACTAGAAATTTTGCCCTCATTTCATTCAAATAACTACCAGGAAGAAAAAAATAAAAGTTTACTCTCTTTTATGGACAGAACAAAAAGCGCCATGGGATCAAGAAAACTTAGAGAATTTTTTATTGGCCCGCTGACTGACCTAGACGAAATTCACAAAAGACAAAAAATCATTCAGTTTTTTTTAGATCACTGCGACTGTCTGCAAATGACAAGCACTGAACTTAAAGGAGTTCGTGATCTTAACAGAATACTTCACAAACACGCCAGTGGTAAGATCAATGGTCAAGACCTCATTAATCTTAAAAATACACTTCATCATTTTATAAAAATTTTTGAGCTGACCCAACCAGTCAGATCCCTGCTTCCCCAGCCCATCATCAACGAATCAAAAATTGAAAAAGAGACTCAGACTCTTTGCTTGCAAATTAGTAAAACGATTTCTGAAGAGATTGGTGCTACGCTGGAGAAAGGAAATTTAATCCTTGATGGTCTTAATGCTAAAAGAGATCGCCTAGCCAATATTGGAAGCCTCACTGCTGAAAAAATAAGCCAATTAGAAAATCGCTATCGAGAAGAATATAAAATAGGTAATCTTCGTATTCGCTCTAATAATATTAGCGGTTTTTATATTGAGATATCCAAATCTCATCAAGACAAAATCCCTGCTCACTTCCAAAGAAGACAAACTCTGGTCAACAGTGAACGCTATAATTGTCCTGAATTAGAAGAAATTGAAGTTGAACTCACGCAAGCTCAACAGAAACTGAGGAAAATTGATGAAGAAATTTTTCAAAGTCTACTCGATCAAGTGGAGAAAAAGAGAGACCTGATTCATTGGATCAGCTCATGGCTTGCCGAGGTGGATGTTTTTCAGGCCTTTGCCAGTGTCAGCTTTCACCAAAAATGGACTTGCCCAAAGTTTTATCAAGAAAGGACGCTGACTCTTAAAGCAGCATGGCACCCTCTCATCAAAGAAAGTATTCAAACTAACTTTGTCCCCCACAATCTTGATCTCAATCAAAATCAATTTTTTGGGCTGATCACTGGGCCTAATATGGCAGGAAAAACCACCGTGATGAGAGAGGTGGCCATTATTCAATTTTTAGCTCAGATTGGCAGCTTTGTGCCCGCCAAAAAAGCAGAGCTAAGTTTATGTGATTACCTTTTCTCTCGCTTAGGGGCCAGCGATGATATTACCAAAGGCCAATCAACCTTCATGGTGGAAATGAGCGAAGCAGCAGAAATTCTTCGCCACGCCACCCCCCGTTCACTCATTCTATTGGATGAACTTGGGCGAGGAACCAGTACCTTTGATGGACTAAGTCTAGCATGGTCACTGGTGGAGTATATGATTGAACACATTAAGGCCTTCACCCTCTTTTCGACTCACTACCATGAACTGATTGAACTGGTTGAGACCTTTCATCAAGCTCTTAACCTTACCGTTAAGACCCAACAAAGAAATGGCAAGGTTCACTTTCTCTACGAATTAATCAAAGGGGGGGCCACTCAAAGTTTTGGTATTCATGTGGCTCAACTGGCTGGACTTCCCAAAGAAGTCACTCACAGGGCCAAGCAAATTCTTAAGAAACTTGAAAGTAAGGACACTGAATTACTTTGCTCTCAAATACAAATAGAGCAAGAGGACAATCATCCCCTCATTGAAGAACTGGAAAAATTAGATCTTAATCAACTCACACCAATGCAAGCTCTGCA